>CAYJGA010000335.1:237-2650 GCA_964369255.1 uncultured Desulfovibrionaceae bacterium | reverse complement strand
TATTTTTACGACAGCGCAAAGCGTTCCAAAAAACGACGCGCCTCCTTCTTAAGACAATTTCGCCAAAATCGTGCGTAACTGCGTCGCATGCTCTGTAAGCGCGCGCACCGCTTGCGCAGAGTGCTCCATGCCATTGGCAATCTCATCGGAAATCCTACTCACATCCAAGGCCGCAGCACCAATCTCTTCTGAGGAAGCGGATTGCTCCTCCGCCGCTGTGGCAATACCAGTGATGAGCTGTGCATTTTTTTGTGCAAGTGTATGAATTTCTATGAGGGCATCGCCAGACGTATTCGCAAGTCGTGTCGCCTCAGCAATAATCTTTGTGGCCTTGTCAAATTGCTCAATGTTCGATGTTGTGGAATTTTGAATCCCCGTAATACTTGCGCCCACTTCCGTGGTGGCGCTCATGGTCTTTTCCGCAAGCTTACGCACTTCGTCTGCCACGACAGCAAAGCCACGACCGGCCTCACCCGCACGGGCAGCTTCAATAGCCGCATTGAGTGCCAAGAGGTTTGTTTGGTCGGCAATATCAGAAATAACACCCATCACACTACCAATGGACTCTGCTTGCGTACCAAGCACCTTGATATTCTCCGCAAGCCCCTGAGACACCGCATTCACATCATCCATAGCCTGCACAACACTTTTCACAAGCTTTGCGCCGTCATTAGCCTTGTGTTGCGTTTCGCCGGATTGAACGCGCGCCTCTTCGGCGCTGCGAGCCACTTCAAGCACAGTCGTATTCATCTCTTCAATAGCCACGGAACTGCCTGCAACACGTTGATTTTGTATCATGGTGCCCTTGCGTACTTGCTCCACCTGCGCGGAAAGTTCCTCCGCCGCTGCGGCCACACTGTTCGCAATCTCCGTAGCCTCGTGTGCCACGTCCAAAATTTTGACCTGTTGGGACTTAAGCACAGTAATATCGGTCATAAGCTGTATCATTGCCATAACAGCGCCGGCCTTATTCAACACGGGAAGCGCCGTATACGTCATATAGATAGTCTTACCTTGCGGGTGCGCCACTGTTTCACCCGATGCAGGTTGACGCGTTTGATAGGATTTTTGCAAGGCGTCTGAAGGCGTTCCGTCGTCTTCCATGGCAAAAAGCTCACGACATTTCTTGCCCTCATAGGCAGTGCCTGCCATTTCTTGCGCAACTTTGTTCATATATGTGACAGTCAATGACCCATCAAGCACAATCATCGGCGATGGAAGGTTATCAAGCACAGCACGAAAACGATCCAAAAGGACATTGGTGCCATCAACCAGATGTGCAAAATCACCGGTAAATTGAGAGGAATCCGCAGTGGCTTTGACACCGCCACGCTGCATTCTGTCATCCAAGTCTTTGTATTCGTTGACAATACGCTTTAATTCCATGGGAATACTGCGTAAAGCGTCGGCAAGCTCACCAATTTCGTCGCGACGCTGTACCTCGAGGGTGCCATCAAGATGACCAGCCGCCACAGTTTTGGCAAAAACGACGCCCTTGGAAAGCGCGCTGATAATGGGACGAACAATGAGATACGCCACAATCACGCCAAGTATACACGCCACAATGACCATAATAATACTTGTATTACGCATAGAGCGCAGGTCGCGCAAAATATCGTCGCCCGCCACTGTCACTACAACAGTCATCTTTGTCTTTGGCTCTGTTTTATGGTAATAAAAGATTTCATTTCCTGCATTATCAATAACTGCTGTAAAGGCGTCCTTACCCGACTGTGCCCACTGCTTGTGCAGAGGTGTCATGGGAAGATTATCCTTAAAAAGCCAACTTTCATTTTTTGCAACAACTACTTGGCCTTTATTATCAACAATGTAGAGAAAACCACTCTCACCTATATGCACAGGAAAAACAGCCTTTTTCAGCTCATCCACGACAATTGTGCCGCGCAAAACGCCCACCACTTTCCCGTCCCGCTTGACAGGGGACGTTGCCACAACAACGGGAGCATTTTGCAAGCGACTTATGAAAACGGGCGTAAGCACGTCTTGCCCACGCGCGGCCAGACGAATATAATCTCTATCGCCAAACATGCCACCAATGGCGGCGCGTTTGAGGTCGGAGCTTGCAAGGGTTTTACCCTCCAAGTCAAAAAGCGTGATATAGGAAAAGGCGGGATAGGCGATATTGAGCCTTTTCAAATACGCACTTATTTCGTGCGCATTCTCAAGATTATTCACATCCTTGGTGTAAAATTCTTCAATATCGTCAATGGTTGCCATATAGGAAACACTGCTGCACACCCGACTGCCCATGGCTTCAATCGTGCGCACAAGGGCAGAAGCTTCACCCTCCATGGCAACAGCAACAGCCTTGTGTAGCTCATCACTTGCTTTGGTGTAAGAAAGATAATTACTGACGCTGATAAGTGTTATGAGTAGTAAAAAAATAGGAATT
>CAYJGA010000335.1:0-227 GCA_964369255.1 uncultured Desulfovibrionaceae bacterium | reverse complement strand
CTCAACAAATTCCACTGTACGTCTTAAAAGTCATTATGCTGCCATATCACCTATGCGCCCGTCCGCCGCAAGGCGAACAAAGCTGTCTCCTTATATACAGTATTATCGTAAAATAAAAGTAAAAGTTTAGAGTGCTCTTCAGGTCATTCTGATTTGTTTTTTTTGAAAGGGGTTTGGGGAAGACTTTTTTCTTCTTGGGGGAAAACTTTTTTTAGGAAAAAAAAGTC
>CAYJGA010000334.1:0-2660 GCA_964369255.1 uncultured Desulfovibrionaceae bacterium | reverse complement strand
TCGTAGGCCGTCCCCATGAGGTTTTGCGCCGATGCGTGGCCTTGCGCAGCGCTCTTGCCAAGCATGTCCAGCGCTTTGTCAAAGTCCTGTGCGACGCCTTCACCCACATAGTACATATGCCCGAGGGCGGAGAGTGCGTCAATGTCGCCCTGTGCGGCGGCCTTTTCAAACAGTTCCCGTGCTTTGTCAAGGTCTTGGGGGAGAGCTTCGCCTAATTTGTAGATGAGGGCAAGGTTATGCTGTGCTTTTGCGTTGCCTTGCGCCACAGCTTTCTCCAACCAGTAGATGGATTTTTTAAAATCCTGTACCACACCACGCCCGAGGCTATAAAAGGCCGCCACGGCATTTTGCCCCGACGCATTGCCAAGTTCTGCGGATTTCATGAATGCTTCAAAGGCGGCTCTATTCCTGCCCTGTGCTGCAAGCTCGAGGCCTTGCTGGTAATAGTGTTGTCCTTCGCCGCCCGCATTACTCGCTGCGTTTACGTTGTTTATGGGGCATGCGCAGAGGAAAAGGAGGCAGAAGCACAGAGTCATGTGGTGGGCAGTTCGTAAGGTGCGCGCCGGTGATCGTGCGAGGGCGCCGCATGAGTGCGACGCGGGGTGTGTGAAATGCATCGTCAATTCTCCGAAAAAATGTGTGAAATGAAAGAAAACATAGCGTTTGCTTGCATAAAGTAAGGCGGATGTCAAGAATTTTTATTTTTTAAAGTTTTTTTCTTTGGGGGGAAACTTTTTTTCCTAAAAAAGTTTTCCCCAAACCCCTTGCAAAAAAACAAAGCGCAATGCCATGCAAAGTCGCATTTCGTGCCCATATTTTTCTTGACCTTCCGCGCGCAAGGCTCTAAGAAATTGGAACGGATGTTGTTGTGTATGTTATCCTCTTGTACGACGAGTGTTGAGCGCAACAACATCATAACATAGAAACGTGTTTTTCACATATAATAAGGACGCACATGATATCTTTTGCACATATTTGTGAACGTAATGCCTCCGTAGCTGTTGTTGGCCTTGGCTATGTGGGCTTGCCCCTGGCTGTGGCACTTGCAAAACATATGAATGTTATTGGTTTTGACATAGATGCAAAGCGCATTAACGAATTACAGAAAGGTTTTGACCGCACTTACGAAGTAGATACACACACCCTGCAAAAGACAACCATCAACTATACCACGCAAGCAGAAATTTTGCGTGAAGCATCGGTTATTATCGTGGCTGTGCCAACGCCCATTGACCTGCACCGCAGTCCGGACTTAGCCCCTCTGCTCAGTGCCACGCGCGTGGTGGGAACATGCATGCCAAAAGGCTGCGTCGTCGTGTATGAGTCCACTGTGTACCCGGGGCTTACGGAAGAAGTGTGTGTCCCTGCCCTTGAGCGTGCGTCTGGTTTTACCTATAATTCAGATTTTTATGTGGGATATTCTCCGGAACGCATCAATCCGGGTGACAAGGTGCACACGCTTGAAACTGTCGTGAAAATTGTCGCCGCCTCGACGCCGAAAACACTCCAGCTGCTCAAGTCCTTGTATTCCCTCGTGGCAAAGGCGGGCGTCCATGAGGCGTCTTCCATTAAGGTGGCAGAGGCGGCAAAGGTGATTGAAAACACCCAGCGCGATGTCAATATTGCCCTTATGAATGAATTTTCACTCATTTTTGGACGTATGAACTTGGACACCTCGGAAGTGCTGGCAGCTGCGCGCACAAAGTGGAACTTCTTGCCATTTTTCCCCGGACTTGTGGGTGGGCATTGCATTGGCGTTGACCCTTACTATCTCACATTCAAGGCGGAAGCCCTTGATTATCATCCGGAAGTTATCCTCTCCGGTCGACGCATCAACGACAGCATGGGCAAGTATGTGGCGGAAACCACCATCAAAAAACTTATTAAGCGAAAGCACAGTGTGTGCGGAGCGCGGGTTGGCATTCTCGGTTTGACATTTAAGGAAAATGTCCCGGATTTGCGCAATACCCGTGTGATTGATATTATCAACGAGCTGACCGAGTATACATGCGAAGTGCTCGTCCATGACCCCTTGGCGCGTCCTGATGAAGCTGTGCACGAATACGGCTTAACACTTGTAAAGATGGAACATTTCAGAAAGCTAGACGCTCTTATAGTGGCAGTGGGGCATGATGCTTATAAGGCTTTGCGTCCGCGCGATATAGCCGCGTTCTTCCCGCAGCCGCAGTCGGGGCAATCTGTGGACGGCCTTGTGATGGATATTAAGGCGCTTTTTGATAGAGAGTCCTTGCAAGACCTTGGTTTGGAAGTGTGGCGCCTGTAAGCTTGTTGTCTGTGAGCGCTCGCCCTGTAAGCATTCTTTTTGTAGCGGCGACGCGGGCGGAATGGCGGGGCGCGTGTGGCATGCACGACGACCGCGACGACGACCGCGACGACGACTATGACGCCCGTGACAATGGGGTCAATGGCTGCGCGATGCCACCTCATGAGCAGTGTATCCACACATTTACGGCGAAAAATGGTCGTGAGTGCGCTGTTCTTCTCACAGGTGTTGGGCCTGTGAATGCGGCTATGGCCTTGGCAAAGGAGCTTGAAGGCGCGCGGCGCGCGCGCCTTGTACTGAATGTGGGGCTTGCGGGGAGTTTTGACCTTGTGCGCGCGCCGCTGTACAGTCATTGGCGTGTGCTGCGTGAAAGTTA
>CAYJGA010000333.1:0-2666 GCA_964369255.1 uncultured Desulfovibrionaceae bacterium | reverse complement strand
AGCTGTTTAGCTAGACAATCGGCGCTTTCGGATGGAAGAGTGAAAAAGAGGTTTTCTATTTTTATACAAAAGAATCTGTTTGACCTCTTCAGAAGGGCGAGAAACTGTAAAAGAATTTATTTAGAAACAGCCCCCTCAACCCCTAAAAAACACATGAAAATCAATGAGCTGCTAAGACTCTCGCCCAAGATATTCCTTACTGCGCGTGTCCACCTTCACTTTGTCGCCCTCGTTGACAAAGATAGGCACTTGGATGGTGATGCCTGTCTCAAGCGTCGCGGGCTTTGTCACATTACTCACTGTGTCGCCTTTAGCGCCCGGTTCTGTACTCACAACAGCCAAGACCATGGAGACGGGTATGTCGATGTCGAGAGGGTTGCCGCGATAAAGAAGCACACGACATTCTTGACCATCTTTTAAGAAGCCTGCCTTGTCGCCCGTGGATTCCGCCTTGATTTGCAACTGCTCATACGTGGTCATATCCATAAAGATGAGCTCTTCACCCTCACGATACAGGTATTGCATATCACGCGTTTCAAGGTCGGGGCGCCCCACCTTTTCGCCGGAGCGGAAAGTATTGTCGACCACGCGCCCGTTCAAAATATTGCGCAACTTTGTGCGCACCATGGCGCCGCCCTTTCCGGGCTTAAAATGTTGAAAATCCACGATTTCAAAAGGGGTTCCATCAATCTCGATTTTTAAACCCTTGCGAAAATCTGTCGTTGAATACATATTTACTCCTCTCTTATTGTCTCTCTCATCTTTTATGATGCGGCGTTTTTAATATGATGCACAAGAGCCTGAACCCCCAAGGCATAGCTGGCAAGTCCAAAGCCTGAAATCACGCCAATCACATGTTTCCCCATGTAGCTCTGCTGACGAATGGCTTCGTCCCGTGCCCAAATATTGCTCACATGAACCTCCACGCACGGGATACCAATCCATGCAAGGCAATCTGCCACAGCAAGGCTCGTATGTGTATACGCCCCTGCATTAAATACAATGCCATCTATCCTTTCTTCGCACTCCGTAACATCGTCCGGATAGGCATTATTCATGTGGTAGGCCGCCTCAAGCCTGTCAATCAAGCCGCCTTCACTGTTGGACTGAAAAAAGGAAAGACACACCTCGGTGTCCACAAATGTCTTTACAAGAGCCGGAATATCCTTCAAACCCTTAGTGCCATAAATATCCGGTTGACGTACGCCCAAAGCATTCAAGTTCGGGCCATTCATAATAAGTATGTGTGGTCTCGACATAAAATTCATCCTTAAAAGCGTTAAAGTGCGCGTACATTCACGCAGAAAGTGAAAAGCTTTTGCCCCGTTTTCCCCCCTTTGTCAAGCCCACAATACACCCGAAAAAACACCAAACTTTTACAAAAAAAGAGTACTTCGCACATTGACAAGCCCTCTATCCTACGCTAAACGCCAAGACATCACATGTATTTAAGGAGAAGTGATTATGTCTGATACTCAAGGAATTGCCCTCTTAAAAGAACGCCGCAGCGTGCGCGCCTACAAAAACGAAATAGTCAGCAAGGACGTCATGCACCAAATCATGGAAGCGACGCGCTTTGCACCCTCGTGGGCAAACTACCAAATCGCCCGTTACACCTTCATCACAAATCCAGAAAAAATAAGCCAACTCATCACCGATGGGGTGAATGATTTTACCTACAATATCAATACACTCAAAAAAGCAAAAAATGTCGCCATACTCAGCTTCGTCAAAGGAAAAAGCGGAAAACTCGACCTAGAAAAAGACGAATTTGCCACAACAAAGGCCGGCGCCTGGGAAGTCTTTGATGCAGGCATCGCCTGCCAGACCTTCTGCCTCGCCGCCCACGCCTATGGCATAGGCACCTGCATCATGGGCGTCATCGACGACGTGGAGCTTGCAAAAATCGCAGAACTTCCACCCGATGAAACCGTCGCGGCACTCATCGTCTACGGCTATCCCGACGGCGAAGTCAGCGTCACACCCCGTAAAGATGTCGACGAAATCACTCGCTATATTGATTAGTCGCGTGGTTTTTTGAAAAGAGTGTGGGGGAAAGCTTTTTTCCTAAAAAAGTTTTCCCCCACAAGCCATCGCGCTCTTACTTAAAGCTTTTGCACATTCTTAAGAGTATATGGCTGACACTATTGAGCATTGTTCACACAATGAGCATGAATTGAAATGAAATATACTTTTGTAAAAGGAGAGAAAGTATGCGCGTTTTTGTCACCGGCGGCGCAGGGTATATAGGCAGCCACACCTGCAAGGCTCTTGCAGCACAAGGGCATGAGGTTATTGTGTATGACAATCTCTGCACAGGATTTCGTGAACTTGTCAAGTGGGGTGACTTCATCCACGGCGACATCCGCCACAACGACCAACTCCGCGCCGCGCTCAAAAAATGTCAGCCCCATGGCATCATCCACTTTGCCAGCTCCATCGCCGTCGGTGAATCCGTCCAAAATCCCGCCCTCTACTACGACAACAATGTCACAGGTTCGCTGTGCCTCCTGCACGCCGCCGTCGCCGAAAACGTCCCCCACATCGTTGTTTCAGGCACCGCCGCCGTCTATGGCATGCCCGCACAACTCACACCGGAAGGCCGCATCGCCCAAAACTGCCCCCTCGCACCCATAAACCCCTACGGGCGCACCAAACTCGCCCTC
>CAYJGA010000332.1:0-2667 GCA_964369255.1 uncultured Desulfovibrionaceae bacterium | reverse complement strand
TCACAACTCAGCTTCAGGAGGGTGTAATGCTTGATCTGAACATCACCATGCTGATTCAGATGGTGAACTTTTTTATTGCACTGTACGTGCTCAATGTATTGCTTATTCGCCCTGTGCGCGCCATTTTGCAGGAACGCCGTCAAAAGATGGATGGACTTGTAGGCGAGGCAGAGGCCTTTGACCGCGAAGCAGCACAACGCATTGCCGCGTATCAGGCTGAACTTGCCGCAGCTCGCCAAGAAGGTGTCGCTGTGCGCGAAACAGCACGCAATGAAGGTGTTGCCACGCAGCAGGAGATTGTTGGCGAGGCTGGCAAAAAAGCTCAGGCAGAGCTTGCCGCAGCGCGCGAAGGTTTGCGCGCAGAGGCAGACGCTGCTTTAAATGAGCTTCGGAAGCAGGTCGACACATTGTCCGGAAAACTGGCTGCTCGTGTCACGAGTCAGTAGTTTTTCTCATGCATGTGACATGTGTTAGGAAAACACTGGTTGCGTCTGTTTTGTGCGCTTTGGCTCTGCCAAAGCGTGGAGAATGTGGCACAATCGGCGTTTCCTTAGGTAACATGGAGTGGAATTATTCATAACAAAAGCACACTCAAAAAACTTCCATTGTGTGGAGCTGTTACAGCGGTGTTCTTGAGTCTTTGAGTAGTTTTGTTCTTGTGTATTTTTGTTCACCACATACTCCATAGGGGGTGGATCTTGAACAAATGGAAGAGTGTCGGGATGGTCTCAGGACTCACGCTTGGCTTGGTATTGCTCCAGTCAGGCGTCGTTCTTGCGGCAGCAGCTGGTGGCGAAATGCGTTGGGCTGATTTTGGCTGGCGTATTTTGAACATCATCATCTTCGTGGCCATCCTTTGGAAATTCCTTGGTAAAACCATTACAAGCTTCCTTTCTGGTCGCCGTGAAGGTATCCAACAAGAGTTGGACGACCTTGACGTGCAAAGGGCAGAGGCCAAGAAGAAACTTGACGAAGTTGAGGCATCCATAGCCAATTTGGCTGCCGAACGTCAGGCCATTCTTGATGAAAGCCAAGCCCAAGCAGAAGCAAGTAAGAAGGCCATCATTGCCGATGCAAACGTGCAAGCAGAGCAAATTATTGCTCAAGCACGTCGCACGGCAGAAAATGAAGGTCGCGCTGTTTTGGCAGATGTGCGCGCCGCCATTGCCGACGATATCGTCAATGCGGCTGCAAAGGCTTTGGAGTCTAAGCTTGGTGCTCAAGAGCATACCAAGCTCATCAATAACTCCTTAACAAAGGTGGTGCTCAATTGACCGACACCGTCATAGCTCGCAGATATGCCAATGCCTTATTTGCCATTGGCAGAAAGACCGGAATGTCAGACCTTGAAAAATATGGCAAAGATTTCTCGCAGCTTGATTCCATGTTGCAGACTTCGCCGGATCTCGACAAGGTTTTTAAAAGTCCCGTAGTCACAGCAGAAGAAAAGAAAAAAGTGCTCGGAAGTGTACTCACCACCATCGGTGCAAACACAACCATGAGCAACTTTTGCTTGCTTCTTGCTGATAAAAATCGCCTGTCCAACCTTCGCCGCATAGGCTCATGCTACAACACCCTTCTCGACCAAGAAAAGGGCGTCATGCGTGGGCATTTACTGACGGCTGTTCCCTTGGATACAAAGAAACGTGGAGTCATCAAAAAACAATTGGAAGCAAAGGCCGGAAAAAGCCTTGAGCTGACATTTGACGTTGACGCCTCCATATTGGGCGGCATTGTATTGAAAGTTGGCGACCGCGTGATGGACGCAAGCGTCCGCGCACAACTTGATATCCTTCGCGAGATAATCAAGAGGGCTGGAGACAATCAAGAGGGGTAAATAGCACATGCAGATTAAAGCTGAAGAGATTAGCAAAATCATTGAGGAGCAGATCCAAAACTATGATCAGCGCGTAGAGATGAGCGAAACCGGCACCGTCTTGTACGTTGGTGACGGCATCGCGCGTGTTTACGGCGTGCAAAATGCCATGGCCATGGAATTGTTGGAATTCCCCGGCGGCCTCATGGGCATGGTTCTGAACCTGGAAGAGGACAACGTGGGCGTGGCCTTGCTTGGCCCCGATACGGAAATTAAAGAAGGCGATCCTGTCAAACGTACAGGAAAAAT
Organism: uncultured Desulfovibrionaceae bacterium; assembly: GCA_964369255.1. Classification (GTDB taxonomy): domain Bacteria; phylum Desulfobacterota; class Desulfovibrionia; order Desulfovibrionales; family Desulfovibrionaceae; genus CAYJAD01. The sequence goes on along the minus strand of CAYJGA010000332.1, from coordinate 542 downwards.
CTTCTCCGTGCCTGTGGGTGACACAGTCATGGGTCGCGTGCTGAACCCCTTGGGTCAGCCCTTGGACGGCCTTGGCCCCATTGACGTCAAAGACGTGCGCCCTGTGGAACTCAAAGCTCCCGGCATCATTGCGCGTAAGTCCGTACACGAACCCATGCCTACGGGTATCAAGGCCATTGATGGCATGACACCTATCGGTCGTGGTCAGCGCGAACTTGTTATTGGTGACCGCCAAACAGGCAAGACCGCTGTATGTATCGACGCTATCTTGGCACAAAAAGAAACGGGTATCCGTTGCTTCTACGTGGCTATCGGCCAGAAAAAAGCCACTGTGGCGCTTGTGGCTGAAACGCTGCGTAAATACGGCGCCATGGAATACACCACCATCATTTCCGCCACGGCTTCCGAACCTGCACCCTTGCAGTTCATCGCCGCCTACACAGGCTGCACCATGGCAGAATTTTATCGCGACAGCGGCCAGCACGCCCTCATCATCTATGATGACCTTTCCAAGCAAGCCGTAGCTTATCGCCAGATGTCTC
>CAYJGA010000331.1:1645-2672 GCA_964369255.1 uncultured Desulfovibrionaceae bacterium | reverse complement strand
AAAAACAACAAAATACAACATCCTCATCGTGGACGACGACGACGCCCATCGGCAGATGCTCGTCTTGCTCCTCCAATCGTGGAACTACGATGTACACGATGCGGACGACGGCAACACCGCCATCAAGGCCATCCGCGAGCATGCCTTTGACGCCGTACTCACAGATGTGCGCATGGCGCATATGAATGGCATCGAAACGCTCCGCGCCATTTTAAATTTTAATCCGTCCATGCCAGTCATCCTGATGACGGCGTACTCTTCCGTAGAAACGGCTGTGGAAGCACTGCGCATCGGCGCCTATGACTATTTGGGCAAACCCCTCGACTTCGACGCCCTGAAAAACACACTCGCCCGCGCCCTTGAGCACAGCCAACTGCACATAGAAAACAGGGAATTGCGGCGCCAACTCACAGACGCGTCGACAGTTCCGGGCATACTAGGTCGAAGCAAGGCCATGGATGACATGCGTCATATGATAAGCACCGTGGCGCAAAGTGAAGCCACTGTCCTTATAAATGGTGAGTCCGGAACGGGCAAAGAATTGGTGGCAAAGGCCTTGCACGACGGGAGCTTACGCGCAGACAAAGCCCTTGTGACCGTCAACTGTGCGGCACTGGCAGAAAATCTCTTGGAATCGGAGCTTTTTGGGCACGAACGCGGTGCCTTTACAGGCGCAGACAAAAAACGCGAAGGACGCTTCGTCCAAGCAGACGGCGGCACCCTCTTCCTTGACGAAATAGGAGAAATGCCACTGCTTTTACAAGCAAAACTCCTGCGTGCACTGCAACAAGGCGAAGTGCAAAGAGTCGGCTCCGACACTCCCATCACTGTGGATGTACGCATCATCGCCGCGACAAATCGTGTGCTCCTTGATGAAGTCAAAGAACGGCGCTTTCGTGAAGACCTCTACTTTCGTCTCAACGTAATCAACATTGATGTCCCTCCATTACGCGAGCGAAAAGAAGACATTCCCCTTCTTGCTGCCCATTTTCTTGAGCGTTTTACGCAAAAAAACAGAAAAATCATT
>CAYJGA010000331.1:1165-1569 GCA_964369255.1 uncultured Desulfovibrionaceae bacterium | reverse complement strand
CTTACGATATACATGGCCGGGCAATGTGCGCGAGCTGGAAAATGTTGTGGAAAGAGCGTGCATTTTATGCCTCGCAGACATCATTGAAGAACGCGAACTGCCCATCGCCCTCGCCCTCCCCCTCCCCTTCCCCCTTGGCGCCGCCGCCCACGCGCAAGACTCTGACGAGCCTCCCCTCTCCCTAGCAAACATCCCTCTTGATGCCGTGGAAAGACGCGCCATCGAAGAAACATTACGCGACGTTGACGACAACAAAAGCGAAGCGGCGCGGCGTCTTGGCATCACACGCGCAACCCTTCATAATAAATTGAAAAAATATGGCATTGACTAATGTTGTGTAAAAGGCAAGGGATTTTTTTGAAAGGGCTTTGGGGGAAAGTTTTTTTTGTGTTTTTGTTTAAGTT
>CAYJGA010000331.1:0-1155 GCA_964369255.1 uncultured Desulfovibrionaceae bacterium | reverse complement strand
GAAACTTTTTTTAGGAAAAAAAGCTTCCCCAAACCCCTTCAAAAAACAAAATGAAAACGGCGTAGAAAAAAGTGAGAAAAACGCGCAAAAACCATTGACCACCATGGAGGTCTATGCTACCTTCCGACTGCTTTGTGAAAAGACGCACGAAAGGGGAATATGTGATGAACTTGTCTGAAAGGTTAAAGCGTAAAAGCAACAGCATGGACATGTTTGCCACAGCTGGCACCATTGGCCTCCATATGGTGACAGGCCCTGCGGTGGGCTTTGGCCTTGGATACGGCGCAGAAGCATTGTGCGCAAGCATGGGTTTTGACATCGCACCTTGGGGGAAGCTTGTGGGCTTCTTTATAGGCATTGGCGGGGGTTTCTTGAGTGTCTACGAAGACAGTCAGCGACTCTTGCGAAAAATGGACGATAAAAAGACTGTGGGCGATGCAAGTACGAGTGCTGCTGAAAGCGCACCAAGTACACTTGATGCAAAGCAGAGCACAACGCAAAGCCCTGACGATACTTTACAAAAGTAGTAATAAAGAAAATTGAGCGCGATACAATAAGGGATATGACCTTGCAACACACCCTATTTTTGCCTGTGCAAAAATTAAATGGCTGGCTTTGGCGCAGGGGTTTTGACATACCCGCCATTCGTCGCATGATGCTCTGGCAGCTCCTTTTTGCCATGTGTTCGCTCCTTGTGGGATGCGCGCTCTTGCCTTGGACGTCGTGGATTTTGTTTTTTACCGCGGGCTTGGCTATTTTTCTAAATATTTTTTGGGGTATAGCGCGGCATATTATGCGCCTTACCCTCACAGCCTACAGCATGGGGCTTTTTGCAGGCTTTCTCCTGCGCATGGGTTTACGAATGGTCATCACCGCTGTAGTCTTATATGTTCTTCTCGTAACGCTCAAGGCATCGCCTGTGGCTCTTGTAGCCGGTGTTGTGGCAAGTATGGCAGTGGCTCTTGGAGCCTTTGCCTATAACAATTTCGTGGGACAAGGACAGCGGTAAACATTCTGCTCACTTGCCCGCATGCTGTGGTTTTGGTGTTTTCATCGTCATGTATTAACAAGCAGCAAGGAGCATTAGTTATGGCAGGAAGTTTGCCAAGTCCGGTTTTGCTCTCCACCATATTTGATATGGACGCCGTGACCATC
>CAYJGA010000330.1:0-2681 GCA_964369255.1 uncultured Desulfovibrionaceae bacterium | reverse complement strand
GGGGAAAGAAGTGGCTTGGAACGCGGTAATCTTGAAGGGGAAAAAAGAGGCTTGGCGATTGGCGAAAAAAGAGGCTTGGAACGCGGTAAGCTTGAAGTTGCAAAAAAATTTTTGGATATTGTGGACGATACTCTTATTGCTGAAAAAACGGGGCTTTCCTTGGATGAAGTACGCGCATTGAGGAAATAGTGTTTTTTCTTGTCCCTAGTGCTTTGTCACGTCTAAAAGTTTTTTTGAAAGGGGTTTGGGGAAAACTTTTTTTCTTCTTGGGGGAAAACTTAAACAAAAAAATAAAAAACAAAAAAAGTTTTCCCCCAAACCCCCTTCAAAAAAACATCATGTGAACGCCGTGACACTCACTGTACTTGATCATTCGGATGCTGCCACATGAGTGGCTGTGCAAGGGGGCCTTTGATGGTGGAAGAGGATTCGCCGATGTCGGCGAGGGTGTCAAGAGCGTCGGATGTGAGCGCGCGTGCAAACCAACACTCTTTTGGCGCTTTTGTTTCGCAAGGAGGCAGCACATTGTGCGCTGTATTATAACGCCGCGCGTAATGCTGTGGGGCGCCCATCACAAAGATAATATCCGCATCAAGCTGTTTTTCCGCTTCTTCCATGAGGCGTGTCGCATAGCCTTGTCGTTGATAGTCGGGCAAGACTGCCAATGGCGCGAGCACATAGCATATGAGATGCAACGCTTTATCGATGATAATGGGCGTATAACAGGCGTGAGCGACGCCCTCATAGACGATGGAAAAGGAACCATCGGCTATGAGGTTGTTGGCAAGCTCTGCATAGAGCTTTGCGTGCCGCTCATCATAAAGCCCGCCTGCTGTGGCAAAGGATTCATAGTGTATTTCGTAGGGGGTTTTCACGGTTTTGTCTCCTCAACACATTTTTCCCCCCACATAATAAAATACTTAGTCAAAACGCTTCACGGGCAAATGGCAGGCGCCGCGGCCTGTGCGCTGTGTGAAATCCTGATGATAGTCTTCCGCCGCAAAAAATGCCGGCGCAGGGGAAAGCTCCGTCGCCACTGTGTATCCCTTTTTCTCCAATATGTCTATGAGCTTCTCAGAGACAGATTTTTGCGCCGCATCCGTATAAAAAATGACACTGCGATATTGAGTCCCAACATCAACACCTTGACGGTTCACCTGTGTGGGGTCGTGAATTTCAAAGAAAAAACGCGCCAGTGTTTCAAAATCGGTTTTTGTGGGGTCAAATTCTACTTTGACGACCTCTGCGTGCTTCGTGTCGCCGCGCGTCACATCCTTATAGGTGGGGAAGGTGGTGGTGCCGCCCATATAACCGGAAACGACGTCAAGAACACCCTCAAGCTTTGAAAATCCATCCTCCACACCCCAGAAGCAGCCGCCCCCGAAGAAAGCCACCGCAGGAGCCGCCTTTTCTGCTATAAAATCCATGGATATGGAATTGACACAGTGGCGCACATTTTTTTCCGTGAAACCTTCGCCCTCAAAGACATGCCCCAAGTGCCCGCCGCAATTGGCGCAGACTATTTCTGTGCGCATGCCGTCCGCATCCGGCACACGCAGGACTGCGCCGGGAACTGCGTCGTCAAAACTTGGCCAGCCGCAGGAAGAGTCGAACTTGGCATCAGACGTATACAGCGGCGCATTGCAGCGGCGACATGTATATAACCCGCTTTCCTTATTGTCCAAATACGTGCCCGTATAGGGGCGCTCCGTGCCCTTGTGCACAAGAATACGCTCCTCTTCCTTCGTCAAAAGATTCCATTTCATACGTCTTCCCTCTATGAGTTTTTCTTCTGTTGCGGGGCTTGCAGGCTCTTGACTGCGCCCGGAATGCTGCGCACTACCTTGGGCAAGCGCAAGAACGCTGAGACAGCACACTGTGAGCAGGGTGCATATTGTAATGATTTTATAAGATTTCTTCATTGGGATGCTCCATACACTTATATGTTGTGGAAGGATGTCATTAAATAGGAATGTTTCCTATTTAGTCAAGTGGCCCTGAGTAAAAAATATTGTGAAGAAAAGCAAGAAAAAAATCTTTACGGCGAGGCGTTTTTTTTGTAGTTGGACATAAGGGGAAAGGTGCTGAGAGTGGATTTCAAGGAGAAGGAGACAAAGCCGTGCCCGATGACAGAGAGAATAAGATCAGCTGTGCAAATTTTTTGCATGAGATGGAAGTTGCGTTGGAGGTGCTTTCCGGCAAGTGGAAGGCAGTTATTTTGTGGCGCTTGCATGAGGAAGAGCACATTCGTTTTAACGAGTTTTTGCGCGTCATTCCCGGCATCACCCAAAAAATGTTGACGCAGCAGCTGCGCAGTCTTGAAAAAAATAATTTAATTTCAAGAAAAATTTACCCCTCAATACCCCCGATTGTGGAGTATTCTTTGACCCCCTTGGCACAGGAATGCATCCCCTTGCTTGAGAAACTCAATCAATGGGGACAGCAGGTTATCAAGTCTTATGAGAAAAACTGAAAGCGTGTTCTGCCTAGGCACCAAAAGGGAAGCGAGAAACCCTTTGGTCTGTTACCGACAATAAAGTGCCTTCTTGCGCATTATCTTCTTGGCGCCTATATATCCGTGAGTGCAGCACGGCACTTCCTGCCGTAAGCTAGGCATCACGAATATTAAGGAGACAAGAAATGCAAAGATTTACCATTCCAAGAGACGTTTATTTTGGGGA
>CAYJGA010000329.1:0-2733 GCA_964369255.1 uncultured Desulfovibrionaceae bacterium | reverse complement strand
CGATACCATCACCATCCGTGGCCATATGAGCGCTGGCAATATTTACGGCGATGTAGACGCGGCCTCAAACAATGCTCAAGTCTCCGGCGCCGATACCATCACCTTTTATGGCAATCTGACTGGCATGTCCTCTACGTATATTTACGGCGATGCGGACGATGCGTCTGGTAATGCCGTCATCAATGGCGCAGATACCATCATCGTTAGCGGCACAATGGACAACGTCTCCATTCACGGCGATGTCGCCCTTGCGACCAACGATGTTCAAATCTCTGGCAATGATAACATCTCCGTCAACACTCTGCAGTTTGGGTACATTTTCGGCGATGCGAACAGAGCTGAAGACACAGCCAAGATCTCAGGCGATGACAGCATCACCTTCACTACTGTGAACCGTGGAGAGATCTACGCTGACGTCAACGATACATACGACAATGCTGCAATCTCGGGCAATGACAATGTCACCATCACAGAGAATATGAGCGGCGGGAACATTTTCGGCGATGCACGCGGTGGGTACGATAATGCTGCAATCTCCGGTAGTGACACCATCACTGTTGAAGGAAATATGAGCGGCGGGAACATTTTCGGCGATGTGTACAATGCGGACGGCAATGCTGCAATCTCGGGCAGCGACATAATCACCGTTCAAGGGAATATGAGCGGTGGGAACATTTTCGGAGATGCGCAGGTTCTCGGTACGACGAGTACAAAACGGGGCGGCGATGACACCATCACCATTAACGGTGTTATGAGTCGTGGTGCGAACATTGATGCAGGCGCGGGCAATGATACCATCTCCGTAGGCGGTGTGGACAATGGAGCCACAGGCGGCACCATCACGGGCGGTGAAGGCAATGATAAGATTACCGTCTTTGTGGGTGATACAGGAAGCAGCGGCAAGCTTGTTATTGACGCAAACGGCATGCACTTTCAAGATGAGTCCATCGCCTTGCACGATGCGGGTACGGGGCAGACCTTTGTGAGCATTCTCAACTTGGACGGGAGCAGCGGCGATTATGCAGCACATACGTTCACCGTGGACGGTGCAGACATTACAGCGAGTGTGAATCAAGCGCTGGATGCTGGGCAAACATTTTTGACCCAAGGGGATTTAGTCATTTATTTCAGTTAAACTCAGACCTTGTACGGACATTCTCCTTGTATGTCTGTTGGTTATTTTTTTGTGGGGGAAAACTTTTTTTCCTAAAAAAAGTTCCCCCCCCACAAGCCTTTTCAAAAAAACAAAATGAGAACGCCGTATGCCTGAGCTTCAAACAAGACGCTAAGCTCCAATAAGACGCAAAACCGTATTTGCCATAGAATTTGTTTGTGCAAGCATGGCCGTGCCAACTTGCACAAGTACTTGATATTCTGTATATTTTTTCATTTCTGCGGCAATATCCGCGTCCACAATACGAGACTGCGCAGCGGCAAGATGTTCTGCTTGGTTTGTGATATTTTGCACCGTGGCACCAAGACGATTTTCCACAGCACCAAGACCGCTTTGCACCGTCGTTGCCTTGACAATGGCGTTGTCGACGGCAACAAGAGCATTCTGCGCAGACTCTTGAGTCAGAAGGTCATATCCTGCTTGAGTCGTATCGGCGAGGTCGTCGCCGACGCCCAAAGCGCTCGCCGTGACATTGTCTATTTTTATATCGTAGTAATCTACCAAATCGCCGCCAAAGTGCACACGCACAGCGCCTGTTGCTTGTAGTCCGCTTCCGTCGTGCGGTGTGCTCAAGGAACCGTCAAGCAGTTTTATTCCGTTAAATTCCGTATCGTTGGCGATGCGTGTAATTTCGTCCGCGCGCAGTTGGTATTCACTGTTGATAATACCGCGTTGGTCATCGGTAATGGTGCCTGTGGAGGCTTGAAGAGCTAAGCTCTTCATGTGTATAAGATTTTCATTGATATTTGACATAGCGCCGTCTGCTGTTTGCACAAGAGAGACGGCGTCATTGGCATTACGCGCACCTTGATTGAATGCGACAATATCCGCCCGCATAAGCCCGCTGACAGCAAGGCCGGCGGGATCGTCCGCAGCACTGTTGATGCGTTTTCCTGAGGAAAGGCGCTCAGTTGCTTCTGCAATTTTTGCGTAATTACTTGAAACATCATTGATAATAGTCGTGGCTAAACTATCGAAAGAAAAAAAAGCAGACATAGTCACCCTCCTTGTGTTCCTGTCGCGTGCTTACTTGTAAAACCTTTATTCCTCATACCGCATAAAAGAGCGATTGGCTAGTCTTTAGGGTCAGAAAAAAATATTTTTATACGGCATTCCACGGTGTTCTCATTGTGTGAATATTTTTAAGAGAGCACTGATTCACTCTTTTTTACCTCTTTTCTCTGTATCCGTTTAGGATTTTTTTATTTTTATCCGTTCAAGCGCTACGCCATTCCGATTGTGTGAACTATGCTCAATGATGCTTGTACAGTACACTTTAGGATGACCTGCTCCTTGCTATCGTTTACATACACCTTAAAAAGTCTTAGAGATTAAAGGTTTATGTCGTGTAGGTATAATGTTCACCAAGTGGCATATAGCTACGTTTTTACCTACAAAATACAGGTATGTCTAGGGGTCAAAGAGAGGGCGGGGGAGTCTAAAAGCAGAAAAAAGTATAGCCCCACAATGCCTTAGAGGCTTTGTGGGGCTATAAAAGATGTGTTGTGGAGCTCTTGACCGGGATTGAACCGGTGACCTCATCCTTACCAAGGATGCAC
>CAYJGA010000328.1:0-2744 GCA_964369255.1 uncultured Desulfovibrionaceae bacterium | reverse complement strand
TTTGGAAAATCCTTCCGCTCTGGAAGATGTTGACTACTATCTCTGCAAGGTCTGCGGTTACACCCACGAAGGCGAATGCGAGAGCTGTCCCGTCTGTAAAGCGGGCAAGGCTGCCTTCTTTAACGCAAATACTTCCTGCTGCAAATAACTTTTTTCTCCTCGTGGTATCATAAAAAGGGCGCTGGTTTGCAGAAGAAACCAGCGCCCTTGATTTATGATGCTGCCAATTATCACCACCGCAACTCCTACTATTATTGCTGCTCGGCGAACTTTTCTTGGAAAAATACCATAAACTTGTGGAGCTTTCGAGAAATTTTTTTAAAATCTGTGGGCATACTCTTTTTCACATTATTCGCATGCGCATTGGCAACCCCCCGAATAAAATTCATACAAGCCGTCACTTGCACTCTGTCTTCTTGCGACAAGGGCGAGGAATCCTCGCTCAGCGGCTTCAATGCTTTTGAAACATAATCACTCAAAGCCTTGTTGAGGCAACCGGTCATGGCACCAGCCCGCACTGTGGCAACCAAATGATAGCCCATAAATAATTGCGCGGAAGCGTCTGGAATAAAGGGAACTGCCTCGTGTATTGTGTTTTCCTTCGACTCAATTTTTTCAGACATACATCCTCCTCATACGACTCTCTTCATAAATAATATTTTACGCTTCACAAAGTATAAAGAATACATTCTCATTTATCAAGCCTTGTGCGCGATCCGCACAAAAAAAGAGAGGGGAATTTCCCCTCTCTTTATAAGAAACAGAATTATAACTGATTAGAAGCCGAAGCCGCTGCTGTCGTCGCCGGAAGCGCCGAAGCCAAAGTCGTCCGGCGGCTTCACAGTTGCGCCGGGTTCTCTTTCTTCCTCAACAGCCACATCTTCCATAACTTCCGCACCAGCGGCGCCAGCGGCGCCAGCAGCCACAAAGCCCTTCATATTAGCTTTGATGGTGTCCTTAATCATGGTCATCAATTCTTGCTGATCCACAGCCATCTTGCCATTGAAGGGCAGAAGCTGCTTACGCAGACCATTCATATCGGTGGTCATGGTTTTGACCTTGCCTTCCAGCTGGTCACACTTTTTCTCAAGGTCTTTTGCCTTGGCATCTTGGGGTTCCAATTCGGCAACACGTGCATTCAATGACGCGATTTCCGTCTTTTGCGCAGTGATGGTGTCGTCCATATCTGCAAGCGCATCAAGGACTTTGCCCGCAAGGTTTTGGAAAACAGCATTCATGGGAGGAATGGAAACATTATCCCCATGAGTTTTTTTCTGCTCAGCGACAAAGTCATCCCATGGCTTTGCGCTGTCCCACTCAAGACCCACAAATGCGGGATACAAACTTGCCAAATAACCGGCGGCAAGGGGTGCCACCACGCGGGAACAACAGTCACACGCGAGGGAGCGTCCTACAAGAAAACCAGCCACATCTTTAACGTCCACATCTTCCTTAGCCAGTACTAATGCAAGGACATTATCTAGAGGGAAGATTTTACGAGCTACATCAGACATAAAGGCCTCCTCCTGGGAGATCGAAGTATTACAAAAATTATTGACGACCCACCATACGCACATAAGTCAGTGCGGCTGTTCTGTACACAAAGTGCCCAAGCTTTGACCAAGGCAAGTATGCAAAGAGCATCCAAACAAAGACTAAGTGCAAATAGTACACACAAAAAGCAGGCTTCAGTGCGTCCAAAAGGCGGAAAACCTGACTGAGTATACCGGTGACAGCCACAGCCCAGATAACACCCAAGAGGTACCAGTCATAGAAACTCGAACCCTGATATTTAGGATTGAGCTTCATCCGACGGACAGTGAGCGTTCCAAGACCAAAGACCATGGCAAGCGCGCCAAGATTTGCTAAAATCTTCACAGGGTTTGCTTGATCAAGTGGTGTCACAATCAGAAGGTCGGGGAATACCTTGCCAAGCCACTGACCACCGGCAACAATGCCCGTCACAATGGCAAGCGCAACGAAGCTGTACATGAGTGCCATATGCCCCCATTTACGTCCGCTCTTGGCTTCCTTTTCTTCTGCAGTATCAACATCCGTTGTGCAATTGCTGAACTTCTTATGCGTGACAATTTCTTCCACTATCACATCATAAAGATGGCAATACCACGGCTTTGTTTTGCCCAACATAAGCAGCGTCCCTTCCGGCTTAAACTGCTCGATAAGTCGTCGAGTCCCCTTATAAAGGATAAAGCAGGAAGTGAAGAATGTGAGCATGAACAGCGGGTCAATCACATATAAAATGTGGAAGACTTCGCTAAACACAATGCGACCATCCTCTGCACGAGGGAACCAGCCCCCGGCAAAGCCAGAACGCATCCACCAAATAAAGAGCCAAAAGACAGCGGGGATTCCAAGCAGGAAGGGCAAGCCCTTCACAGAGCTCATCCACTTGCCTACAATGGTCGGTTCCGTCAAGTCTCTGTAGACCATATTACGCGCGGCAGACATGAGATCCGCAGGACGCGCGCCGCGGGGGCACAAGTCTGCGCAGTTGCCGCAGTTGTGGCACAGCCACAGGTCAATATCTTTTTTGAGCTTGTCCTTAAGTCCCCACGACGCCCACACCATCTCCTTGCGGGGATAGGGATTGTTGGCGGGAGACACAGGGCAGGCAACTGAACATGTGGCGCATTGATAACACTTTTTCAGTGTTTCACCACCGACAGCTTGAAGTTCGCGCACAAACTCCGTATCCGGTTGCAATGTATATTGTGCCATGCCTT
>CAYJGA010000327.1:0-2747 GCA_964369255.1 uncultured Desulfovibrionaceae bacterium | reverse complement strand
AATAAAAGCTCATTTCTATTGCTAGTGCTGCTATTTTTTAACTTAAACCGCTATACTATTGAGAGTGGTTCATACAATTAGAATGGCGTGCTTTCCTCGCTTTGCAGGCACGCGTTTGCTTATACACTGGCTTGCGGCGTATTATTTTGCAGTCTTTCTACAAACAGTTCAGGGGTTAAGGGTCTATCAAAATAATAGCCTTGGGCAATATCGCAGTGAATGCTTGTCAGCCATTTTGTATGTTCGATGGTCTCAACACCTTCGGCAACGACCTTCATGTCAAGTTGTTTTATGAGATTGACGATGTTTTCCACCACAGCAATGCCTTTTTGCTCCGAGAGGTTGTCATCAAGAAAGGCCTTATCGAGCTTAACGACATCCACATTGATGGTGCGCAGGCGGTTGAGGGATGAGACGCCCGATCCAAAGTCATCCATGGCCATGTGAAAACCTGCGTCCCTGAGCACGCCGATTTCCTTTATGAACTGAGCGGATTCATCCACGACAGCGCTTTCTGTAATTTCTATCTCTAATTCTTCCGGTGAAAGTTCATACTTATTCAGAATTTCTAGAAGTTTACTACATGTATTGACGTTCATAATCGTCACGCCGGAAAGATTGATGGCGATGGGAGGCACATCAGTTATTTTTTTATACCTTTGTATAAATTGACAAACGTGCTCAAAGACATAGTAATCAAGCTGTGAAATAAAACCATTTTCTTCAAAAAGTGGGATAAAGGCGTCGGGGTAAATTTGTGCGCCGTCCTTGGGATACCAGCGCACGAGGGCTTCGGCGCCACTTATCCGCAAGCTTTGTAAATCGACTTTTGGCTGATAGTGAATGGCAAATTCTTCATCGGCGAGTGCCTGTTCCATCTTGAGCAATATTTGTGTGCGCGTGGCGAGTTGTGTGCGCATTTCATGCGTAAACATGGTGTTGGTGATGCCATGTATGAGTTTTCCGCGTTCGCGCGCCATATTACAGCAATCAATAATACGGTCGAGGTTATCTTGTGGTTCGTCGATGATGTAGTAGCCTCGAGAGAGGCTTAAGGGGAATTTCTCGTCCAAAATATCCTTCGCGCACTGGGCGAGTCTGTCATCGCGAAAGGCTGCACTGCGTGAATAGCGGTTGAGATTGTTATTTTTTGTAAATATGAGAAATATATCATCCTTTGCGCGTGCAACGATAGACGGATTGGGAAAGGATTGGGTAAGCTTACTCGCAACACAACGCAAAAATTCATTGCCGCGGTCGTAACCATACACACTGTTAATCATGCCAAAACCATCGATATCGAAGGATATGAGGAGGTATTCGCCAGACATGGCTGTTGTAAGCTTTTGTTGGACTTCTGCGCGAAATTTATACAGGCTTGGCACCCCTGTTAAGGAGTCCTTATTCAGTACTTCGAGGATTTGCTGTTTTCGACGCGACTCTAAAATCAGAATAGCCGTGCCATAAATGCCTGAAATAACAAGAATCGTCACGACAATATACAGCAAATACTTTTGGAAAAATTCGCGGAGGGTATCTGGAGGGCGACTGTGCACGGCTGTATTGATGATGATGCGTTCAACATGCAGTGAATCTGTCTGGTCAATAAAGGCGTTGAAAATACGAGTGCCGTGGGGTTGTTTGTCCTTGGCTATGTATAAGCGGAAGGGCAAATCCATGCTTGAGGAAAAAACGATTTCCTTATTTGCGCCTAAGCGTCGTAAGAGATACTCCTCTTCCATGCTTGTCATGAGTACGGCGTCCACTTCGCCCTTTTCATATGCGAGAGCCAAGTCGTCGATGGATGTGAATGTCACCAAGCTTGCGTGGGGGTAGTTTTCTTGAAGGAGTTTCTGGTTAAGTTCCAAATAGTTCAGTGCGGCAAAACGGATAGGCTGTGAAAGGTCAATGGCTTGTTTTTTTTGCGTGAGGAGGAGTAAGGGGAACATATAGCATGGTTTTGTAGGTACAAAGTGCTTCATGATTTCGTTTTTATCGCCAAGCATGGACAGCAGAATATCCACATCGCCTGTATATGTTCCAAAATCTTCCGGCACGGAAATTGATCGAATCTGGAAGCCATATGCATTGCCAAGATAGTTCATATATTCCAGTACCACACGATTTAAGACGGATGTATCTTCCTCTTCGTTCACCTTACGCATGGCGCCCACCACCATGGGGCTATGCTGTGCAAGCCATGTTGCTTGTGTCCACGTCAGCGCGGGGCGTCTACGTGAGCTTTCCAAGAAATACTTTTCGTAGAGTTTGTGGAGGAAAAATCTGTCTTCGGTGAGGGCTGCGCTGAGGGCTTGGTCGAAGGCGCTTATGAGAGAGTGTTCGCTCAGTTCTGCCATAAAGCGCATTTGCAGTGTGCTTAATGCTGCTGCTATTTGTTTATTTTTCGGAACATAGAGAGTATTTACAAAGGAAAATTCTTCAGAACTCGCTTGCAATGCCTCCATACTCCCATAAAAGACGGGGTTCATGGTAATCCCATGTTCATCGAAGTAGGATTCGAGGGCGTGTGTAAAGTGTGTTCCTTGCAGAACAGACACATACTTCCCATCCATTTGATGAGGGTTATCATAAAAAATCTTTTTATCCCCATCTGTGGTGAGGACAGCTTGTGTCATGCCAAAGCTTTCATCTGTAAATAATATCTGTGGATTACGACCAAGGCGCATGGTCGTGGGGCCAAAAACATCTATTTCGCCAAGCGCCAGCTTTACAAACACTTCATAAAG
>CAYJGA010000326.1:2046-2748 GCA_964369255.1 uncultured Desulfovibrionaceae bacterium | reverse complement strand
CCCCATCATTCAAGAATCACTTGAACACGGCCTGCATGTGGCGCGCTCTGCAAAAGCCATTTTTCGCGGGCTTCAGTCTCTGCACGGGCTGGAAAAAAAATGGGAGAAAATCCTCATCATCGGCGCGCGCCTCCACGACATAGGCTGGCTCTACGGAAAAAAATCACACCACAAAAATTCCGCGTCCATGATAAGAACCATGCGCGCAAGCGAGCTGCCGGAACGCATGCTCAATGTCTTTGAGGCCGTCTTTCGGCAAGAAGACGACAGTGACGCCTTTTTTAAAAGCAAGAAAAATCGCGTCCTCGTTTCCCTTGTGGCGCGCTATCACAGGCGCGCGGAACCATCTCTACAACACACGCACTTTGCCACGCTGTCAGCAGAAGAACAAAACGCCATCACACAGCTTGCCGCCATTATTCGACTTGCAGACGCCCTTGACTTTAGTCACACTGCATGTGTACAAGGAGTAGGTGTGCACGTCGAAGAAAAACTGATACGACTCTCCTTGCGCTGCGAAAGTGATTGTGCCGCTGAAATCGCTAGAATACAAGAGAAAAAACACCTTTTTACACGAATTTTTTCAAGGGACGTGCAATGTCAAATATAAAGGGCAAGGATACCGATAAGAATACGCAAGAGCACGAACGCGCCTTCTACAGCGCCATGAAATCCAGCACGCCCCCTCCACAAGCACGAGAT
>CAYJGA010000326.1:1291-2036 GCA_964369255.1 uncultured Desulfovibrionaceae bacterium | reverse complement strand
GCTGATTGCGCGCATCCTTGCCTCCGGATCATACACTATTCTCAACAGAGTCAAGCACATGGTGCGCCTTGGCGAAAATGCTTTCCAAGAAAAACGCCTCCAAGAACCCGCCATGCAAAGAACCCTCCTCGTCCTGCGTTCCTTCATGAGTATGTGTCAAACCTACGGCGTCGACGAAATCATCCCCATGGCCACAGCTGCCGTGCGCGATGCAGAAAATGCACAAGACTTCTTAAAGCGCGTCCATGAAAAAACAGGTATGGAGTTACAAATCATCTCCGGCAAAGAAGAAGCACGACTCATATATCTTGGCGTCTCCAGCGGACTGCCCCTCAATCTTGGCATGCGCCTCTTCATCGACATCGGCGGTGGCAGTACAGAAGTCGCCGTGGCAAACGCACTCGGACACCACACACTCGACTCCCTCAAACTCGGATGCGTGCGCCTCACAAACCTCTTTCTCAGCGCAAAAGCAGACCAAGTGTCCTCATCAACATTCGCCGAAATGTGCCAATATGTACGCACTGTCGCCGTCCCTCTGCTCAACAGAGTACGCGAAACAAAAACACTTGAAATGATTGCAAGCTCTGGTACAGCATTGGCTCTACACTCCATCACTTATCGCTTGCAACATAATGCAGCCCCGCCGGCAGACCAAAACAGCCTCAGTGTGGACAGCTTGCGCAAAACCGCAGAGCATATCTGCAACCTCACAGCCGACGAGCGACGCGCACTGCCACATGTG
>CAYJGA010000326.1:0-1281 GCA_964369255.1 uncultured Desulfovibrionaceae bacterium | reverse complement strand
AATCGCCGCGCGGAGGTACTTGTGGCTGGTTCCGCCATACTTCTCACGCTCATGGAAGAATTTAAGTTTGCGCAGCTTACAGTCAGCAATCGAAACCTGCAAGATGGCATCCTACGCGATTATTTGCAACGCAATCAAGACAAACAAAGCGCGCAATCTGTCCGCGAGCAAAGCGTCCTCCAGCTCGCCCGCCGTTGCCTCTTTGAAGAGCAGCACGCCTATCATATGGCAAGTCTTGCCCTCCAAATGCACGACTCCTTTGTGGACTGCGGTCTTATGCCTCTTGACCACCAAGCGCGCGAAATCCTCTATTACGCTGCCATACTTCACGATATAGGCATCTTCACAGCCTATTCAAAGCATGCAGCCCACGGCGCTTACCTCATCAGGAATACAGAACTTCTCGGATTTACACAGGAAGAAATTCAATTCCTCGCAACGCTCACAGAATATCACAACATCAAGCCTTCAAAGAAGTACGAAGACTTTTTTCTCAACAACGACCCGAAAAAAACGCAACTTCGCAACTTCATTCTCTTCCTTTCGCTGGCGGAAAATATGGACAGGCTCCACTGCCAACATGTCCACGAAGCAGCGTTTACACGCAACGACAAGGAGCTTGTCCTCAATGTGCGCAGCAAGGCCGCAAGCCCCATCGAGCTTGATGCCATCACAAATATGACAAAAATTTTGAAAAAAGCCCTTAATACGGATGTACTTATCCGCATCTCATCTCTTGCATCGTAAAGCAATTCACACTTGGAGGACACTATGGGATTATTTGACGCACTCATGGGCAATGCCGGCGAGGTAAGCCTCAAAGACCTTGAAAGCGAGGTAGCGCAACTCTTGGCACAGGACGAAGTCGTACAAAAGGGCTTTAAGCTCATGCGCGACTTCTTCATCTTCACCAACAAGCGCATGCTCATGGTGGACAAGCAAGGACTTACAGGCTCAAAGGTGAGTTATCACTCCATTCCCTACAGCAAGGTGACCCAATTCTCCCTTGAGACCGCAGGCACTTTTGATATGGACGCAGAGCTAAAAATCTGGGTGTCTGGAATGTCCGCCCCCTTCGAGCAAAAAATATCCAAGGGTTCAGACGTTCTTGGTTTGCAGCGCGAACTCGCAAACCATGTGTTGAATGCATAAAAGGTATGGGACTTACATTCAAGTTGAAAGTGCAACGCTCACCCATCCTTGCCCACAGTTTGCTTTTCAAGCTGCCAGCGTGTGAGCCCGCCCACAATACAGCGTTCCGCATCCTTGTATGTGTCGTAG
>CAYJGA010000325.1:0-2760 GCA_964369255.1 uncultured Desulfovibrionaceae bacterium | reverse complement strand
CTTGCATCTCACCTTTTTTGAACAGCCTGTGAATTTGGACTTTTTCAACAGACTGTTAGGGGTTTTTCTCAATAAATCCTTCAAACTGCTCCAAGAGCATTTTTCAAGTAATAATCACGTGGCGCCGCATCAGTCTTGAGTAATAAAAGTCCTTGACAAAGGTCAAAAAATTGGCCTATGGAAGCACGGGAATATTGTTGTGTGGGAATATTGTTGTGTGGGAATATGGTGAGGTGCTTTTCCAGTATGGGGCGCATTTGATGGCAGCGCTTAGAGGGAGGGTGCCTCATTTTTGCCGTATGGAATGGGGGTGAGCTTATGAAACTACAGGAAGTTATTGCAGTCGTTGAGAGCATCGCGCCGCCACACAGAGCCGCTGCGTGGGATCGATGCGGTGTGCAAGTGGCCTCGCGTCGTGAGGACATTGACTGCGTTGCTGTCTGCCTTGACCCAACGCCTGCCTCTGTGCGTTGCGCTGTTGAGCAAGGGGCACAGCTGATTATTTCTCATCATCCGCTCTTGTTGCAAGGCAGATTGCCCGATAAGCTTGATGCGTATCATGAAGTGCTGCGAACGCTCTTCGTGCACGATGCCGCCCTGTATGCGGCGCACACCTCGCTTGATGTGAGCATCACCGGCGGACATATTCCACAAGGTGCGGGAATTCATGCGGAAGCGGAGCAATTGAATGAGGAACAATCAGCCGATTTTGTCCCAGCGGGCTCTGACGCGGCCGAGCTATTTCAAGGGCCTGTGGCATGGTTGTATCGTGAGCTGCAACTGCGCAATGGTGTCGTCCTTGATAGTGTCAGCGAGGCTGCATGCGCAGGGAATATGCCGGCAGGCTATGGTCTTGTGGGGGATTTGCCGGCAGCGTGTTCTTTTGCGGAGCTTGTGCAAAGTTTGCAAAATTTTATTGATATGAGCACGGCGCTTGTCTGCGGTGACATGCCGCAACGTATACGCCGTGTGGCGTATTGTACAGGGTCTGGCTCCTCCTTGGCACACAAGGCATGGGCGCACGGGGCAGATATTTTTATTACCGGCGATGTGAAGTATCACAGCGCCCTTGAAAGTCCCCTTTGCATGCTTGATGTGGGGCACCATAGTTTGGAAGAGGAAATGATGCGTCGTTGTGTGAGTTTGTTGGAATCGCGCTTGTCTGGAGTGTCGGTGGTGTTTGTGCCCTCTGACTCGCCTTTGCGCAATGCCCTTTCTTATTCCTCACAGGTTACGAAAGACTGATTTTAATGAAATATTGAGAGGGAATAATAGTATGAGTGTGTACTTAAACCAAATTGAACAGCTTGTTGACTTGCAAAAAGTTGACGACTCCATACATCGTGTCATCATGGAGCTGGCGGACGCGCCCAAGGAACTTGAAGGCCTTGAAGAGCGTTTCGCCGTTTTTCAGGGGCAGCGTGATAAGGTAGAGGAAAAAATAGCGCATATCCAAGAGCAACAAAAGCGTATTGCCTTTGAAATCGAAGAAGATGTTTTGCGTATTAAGAAAAGCCGTAACAAATTGGCCATGGTGCAAAACCAGCGCGAGCATCACGCTGTCATGCGTGAAATGGACAATATGGAGAAGCAAAATCGTTCACGCGAAGAAGAAAAAATGGTCATGGCAGAAGAGCTTCAATTACAAGAAGACGCACTTTCTGAAATAGATAAGGATTACTTACACTTGAAAGCAGAGCTTGAGGTAAAGCGCGAAGGCTTGCAAGAACGCCTCGAAAAAGCGCAAGCGAAGCTTGAGCAATTTCAAGCTGTGCGCGCAAATACAGGCTCTGAAGTGCCGCAACCTGTGTTCCAGCGTTACGAATTTATTCGTAATCGCTTAGACCATCCTGTCATTGTTCCAGTGCGCGAAGGCATATGCAGCGGCTGTAATATTGCTATCCCACCGCAGTCCTTTATTGAATTGCAACGCGGTCAGCAAATTTTGAGTTGTCCTAATTGCCAGCGTTTGATTTATTGGTGCGAGCACTTCAAAGCACCCGAAGAAGAAGCAACGCCTGCAAAACCAGAAATATTTATCGCAAATCCTGATGCCTAAGCTTCAGAGATTTTAAAGGAAATTTACAAGAGTCGGACGGATCGTCGCTGCGCATAATGCGGGGAGGAAAGTCCGGGCTCCAAAGGGCACAATGCTGGATAACGTCCAGGAGGGGTAACCCTCGGCAAGCGCAACAGAGAGTAGACCGCCGCCGTGCGAATATGCACGACGGTAAGGGTGAAAGGGTGAGGTAAGAGCTCACCGGTTACTGTGGTGACATGGTAAGCCAGGCATGCCCCATTGGGAGCAAGGCCAAATAGGAAAGGTGACTGGCCCGGTCATGCCTTTCGGGTAGGCTGCTTGAAGATACGGGTAATCGTATCTCTAGAGGAATGACGATCTCTCGCTCATATTCTGAGCGATGACAGAACCCGGCTTATAGTCCGGCTCTTGTAATATTAGTAGGGTGTTTTGTCTGAAAGGCTTGTGGGGGAAGACTTTTTTCTAAAAAAGTGTTCCCCCAAGAAAAAAGTTTTCCCCCAAACCCCTTTCAAAAAAACAAATCGGAATGGCGTGCCATGAAGGGGGGTGCCCATGAAGGATATTCGGCCTTGGGTCATACTTGTCGCAGCTGGCATGGGGACACGCCTTGCGACGCACACAGGGGGCTTGCCCAAGCAATTTATGCTCCACGAGGGGGCGCCGTTATATTGGCATACGGCGCAAGCGTTGCGTCACTGTGCCTGCATCGCAGGCATTGT
>CAYJGA010000324.1:0-2766 GCA_964369255.1 uncultured Desulfovibrionaceae bacterium | reverse complement strand
TAACTCGACGTCCTTATATTGCGCGTGTACTTCATGCATCACATCGCGCCACAGGCGCGATGTCTCCAGCACATTGGCCTTGTCGCACGAACACACCTTTTTACGACGCTTTTGCGCCGTCTGAAAGGCCACATGCGCAATTCGAGCAATTTCGTCCTCGTCATAAATCATCGTATTAAAGCCCACCCGTTTGCCGTCGCGCATCTCCACCGCCCGCGGCTCACCAAAGTACACGTCCCCTGTAAGCTCACGGATAACCACAAGGTCAAGGCCGCGTGCGGCAATGTCCGCACGCAAAAGGCACGCCTGTCCAAGCTCGGGAAACAATTGCGCAGGGCGCACATTGGCAAAAAGTCCCAGCTCCTTACGAATGTCAAGCAAACCCCTCTCAGGACGCGTGGCATTGGGCATATTATCCCACTTGGGGCCGCCAACTGCGCCAAGCAATATGGCATCGGAGCGCTTGCATGCGTCTATAGTAGCTTGTGGCAAGGCTGAACCTGTGGCGTCAATGGCAGCACCGCCTATAAGCGCGTGTTCAAATGTAATGTCATGATTATAGCGCTGTGCGATGCCTTCCAAAACGCTTTGTGCAGCGGCGACTATTTCTGGCCCAATGCCGTCCCCCGGCAAAATACATATGTGTTTTTTCATGATTTTTCCTTCAATCTTCTCTTATTGTTTCAAACCCCACTGCGCAAACCATGCTGCAACATAGGCGTCGCCCATGGCTCGTTGCGTCGGGGTCAAAAGGTTTTCTATGGTGTCGCGCAGCTTCACTGCGGACGCGTGGTTATGTCGTGCGCCCATCACACTATACGCCCATGCAAGGGGCAAGTCTGGTGCGACGCCCTCCGTCAAAGCATATAAGCGGGCAAGGTTTGTAGCGCCGAGGGTATTGCCTGCCTCCGCGGCGCGTTCTGAAGACTCCAGCACTCGTGGCACATCTACAGGCACATCAGCAGGTACAGGCTTGTCGAGGCCATCAAGGTAGAACATACCTAGCAGCGCCATCCCTGCGGCGTCCCCTCCGTCTGCGGCTTTGCGCGCATGTGCCACAGCGCTCGCCATATTATTCTCATGCAAAGCTAAACGCGCAAGCACAGTATGCCCCAGCGCCACCCCCTCGCTGGCTGCCCGCGTCGCCAAGTCCTTAGCGCGCGCATATACAGCGTGCGCGATATTCTTGTCTGCGCTGTTCTTGTCTGCGCTGTCCGTGTTTATGTCATTTTCTAAAATCATAAGTGCTTCAAGGGCAAGAGCTTGGGGATTACCTGCCTTGACGCTTGCCTCCAAGGCCGCGCGGGCGTCCTTAAAATGAGGTGCAATGCCAAGAGCTTCACCATGATACATATAGTGCGCTAAAAAAAGGCCGTATTCCGGCTCTGCGGTAAACGCTTTGCGCAAACACTCCAAACCAAGAGAAACATTTTTAAATTCCGCATCAGCAATAAAAATCACCCCAAGATGTGCCAAAGCACGGGCATTGCCCTCGGCCGCGGCCTTTTCCATCCAGTACACGCCCTTTTGTGTATTGAGAGGCGCGTCGGCGTCGCCATAATAATAGGAGAGAGCGAGACGCACTTGTGCATCGGTGTCGCCATGCATGGCGCCATGAAAAGAGTCCTTTGCCTCCCCTGTGAGGTCATCGGAAGAAAGCATGTCATTACTCATAGAGTCGAATAAATAACCGGATATGGCTCCCACAACATCGCGCGGTTTTAGCGGAATTTTTGGCACATCCTGCACAACCTCATGCTGCGTAGGAGTCGAAGCATGGGGAAGCGGTTCAATGCGCGGTTCCACACCACAGGCGCGTAAGAAGCGCACCGCGTCGGCAGATGCTAAAGCCGCGCTCACATAGGCGCCCTCATTGGCATCCACAGCAATCCATGTATTGACACCCACCACCTGCCCATAGGCATTCACAAGAGGGCCGCCGCTGTTCCCCTTGGCGACATCCGCTGTATGCACGATGCTCTGCCCTGCTCCATTATGCACAAAACTGCTCACATAGCCTTCTGTGTACACAAGAGGAGGCAAGGCGCCATTCCTTTCATAAGATAAAAAAGCTTCAAAATCATTATAGAGACGAGGTTCAATCTTAGGAAAACCCCACGCGCTCACCCTGTCCGTTCTGCGCGTATGAAGATTAAAAGGCAATAAAGGCAGTTTTGCAGAAGCAGAGGCAGGAGAAAAACGTAAGAGCGCAAAGTCGGTGGCCTCATCCTCAAGCCATGCGACCACAGTGGCCTCCGTGGCAGGAAGCGCTTTACCCATAATAAAGACCTTGCCCTTCAACTTTCCACCTGAGGCGACCACATGGGCGTTTGTCAAAACAGAGCCATCGGCTACCACAAAACCAGTGCCATACGTCCATGTCTTCGCGTCTACAAGGCAAGCAACAAACACCGTCGCTTCCTTAACATTTTCAGCAATATTTCGACGACGGCGCTCTGCTTCTCCAGTCATTTCGTCCATGGTTCGGATGCTTCGAGCGGATACGCTCGCATACACACCGGCATGCGAAAAAAATATGCATGCAAGAATAATAAGGAAAATACTCAGAACATGAATTAGAAAAACAGGAATGTGTCGCGACATACAGTCCTCGATGTTCGCCAAATACTCTTGAGCGTGTGCAAAAGCTTTAAGCAAGACAAGAGCAGCCTTCACTCAAATCGGCATTTTTTCTCATTTTCATCATTAAAAAGGCTGAAAACATCAAACAGAGTTTTATGCACAAAAATACAAAACATCTTTTCC
>CAYJGA010000323.1:0-2769 GCA_964369255.1 uncultured Desulfovibrionaceae bacterium | reverse complement strand
AGCTAGACAATCGGCGCTTTCGGATGGAAGAGTGAAAAAGAGGTTTTGTATTTTTTACAAAAAAATCTGTTTGACCTCAAAAATATGGCCTCAGCACTCCACAACTTCAAGCTGTATGGCACCCCATGCGCCGATTTTATCGTCGCATTGCACAAAAACACCGTCGACACCAGAAATGCTTTGGGCGAATTGCACGGCGCTTTCCACGAAGGCCGCGCTTTTTAAGCGATTACCCAGCGCCGTGGCCACAGCGTCCGCAAGGGCGCCGTCGCTGGCACGCACCACAGCAAGCTCGCCTTGACCCAGGCTCAACGAATGCCCAATGGTAGCGGATGACGTACACAAGGCCAGCGGAAATTCTTCGGGCGCAAAGCGCAAGCCTAGGGCGTACTCCCCACTTTCCCCACCTTCTTGCATTTCTCTTCGTGTTCCGCTGTGTGCGTGCGCCTCGTTTTTCATGCTGTTCATGCTTTCAGGATGCGCAAGCAAGGCCACATGGCGCTCCCTCTGTGAGTGCATATAAATGTCACCGCCATTTTCAATAAGCAAATTCGGCGATGCGTGAGCGTATTCGTCGGCGAGCATGTGGGCTATGACGCCTGCCACCGCGGCAAAGGGGCCAACGCCCGCGCGTTGTGCGGCGCTGTACATGCGTCGCACAATCTCCGGCGCTGCTGTGGGGAGAGGGAGAGGCGCAAGGGACGTGCGACATTCCGGATACAGCACAGTCCACGCATGCACATCGGCTCTTAAAGCGCGCAGAGTGTGCAGCATGGAAGCGGAAAGGTCGTGTTCAGCCACAACCCGCAGGTCACTTTCTTCCACCACGAGCTGAAACGAGACCTCGCAGGCACGCGCCTTACAAATGCCTCTATAATGACGCTGCCAGTGACTGTGGACAGATTTTTTTTCGCGCGACATGGCACCTCACACGTCATACTCATCGTCTGACTTTATTATCACTCATGCTTTTTTAAGGGACAATACACATGCAGGGCGCTTGTGTATACAGATAGACACAAGTGGTCTGCATGTGTATTTTGACGCCGCAGTTCGTTTTTTTCAGCGGGTGTTACTCCGTGGTGGGCGCGTAGTAACAGCGTTTGGGGGAATGGACTTTGCCGGCCTTTTTCAGTGCGTCGATGGCCTTGGACACGTCCTTGCTCTCCACATTGAGGATTTTGGCAATGTCGCCGGGACGCACGGGCTTGCCCGCGTCCACCATGGCTTTGAGTACGTCGTCTTGCATAATATGCTCCTTGTTATCAAGATAAATTCTTGCTAGCTGATTTTCTGCTTGCTTGTCAACGATTTTTCTGGCAACGCTATACGGAGATTGGGCTTTGAGCACACATGCTCGTGTATGTAAAGATTTTACTGGCAAGACATCTTGCCGAATTGAAAATAATGGCTATACTTCTTTTAGATATTGGGAATACGTCCACGAAGGTGGGTCTTGCGCACCGTGAAGGTCTTTTGACCACGTACACATTGCGCACAGATGCCGGACAGACGGCGGACAGTTTAGGGCTTGCCCTGTGTTCTTTATTGCAACATGCGGAAAAGATGCACCTTGTTTCCATTTGGGAGAGCATCGAAGCTTGCGTGTGTTCGTCCGTGGTGCCAGCCATGACACCCTTGGTGCTGGAGGCGTGCGGACGCTTTGTGGGAGGCGCGTTCTATGTGGTTCCTGATGACATACAGGTTCCGCTGGAAAATCGCTACAATAAACCCGCAGAGGTGGGGGCGGATAGGCTGGTGGGCGCGTATGCGGCTCGGATGCTTATGCCAGCGCCCACATCCTTAATTGTGGTAGATTTTGGCACGGCGACAACATTTGACTGCATCACCAACGATGCCTACCTCGGCGGACTCATCTTCCCGGGGATGCACACGGCGACAGCGGCGTTGAATGCCAATACAGCCAAATTGCCTCGAGTTGACCTTGAGTGCGATGAAGAAGCGCCTGTGCCGGGGCGTGATACGGCCTCAAGCATTAAGCACGGCATCGTGTTTGGCTATGTGTCCTTGGTGGAAGGCTTGACCGCGCGCCTTGCCGAACAACTGGAAGGTTCTGTAAGTATTGTCGCCACTGGCGGCTTCGCACAAAATATTGATAAGAGGACGAATTGTTTTACGAAAATTCTTCCTGATTTAGTGCTTGTGGGACTTCATAAATTGTACTATGGAAAAACAGAAGAATCTTTACTTCAAAAATATATTGTACCATAAACCTGTTAAATAACAGATAAGGAGAAAACATGAGTACCATTGTTGCTGTATCGGCCCGTGAAATTTTAGATTCGCGTGGTAACCCCACGGTGGAAGTTGAAGTCAACCTTGAGTCCGGTCATGTCGGACGTGCGGCAGTGCCTTCCGGTGCTTCCACAGGTACCCGCGAAGCGCTGGAAATGCGCGATGGCGACAAAGGCCGCTACAAGGGCAAGGGCGTTTTGAAAGCTGTTGACCATGTGAACGGAGAAATCGCAGAAAACATCATCGGCGTCGATGCCTTGCGTCAAGTACAGCTTGACACCACCCTCATCGACCTTGATGGCACCGACAACAAATCCCGCCTTGGCGCCAATGCCATGCTCGGCGTGTCTATGGCTACTGCTCGTGCGGCAGCAAACTTCCTCGGTATTCCGCTGTACAAATACCTTGGCGGCATCAATGCAAAAGTATTGCCTGTGCCCATGATGAACATTATCAATGGCGGCGCTCATGCTCCTAACAATCTTGATATTCAAGAGTTTATGATTATGCCTG
>CAYJGA010000322.1:0-2787 GCA_964369255.1 uncultured Desulfovibrionaceae bacterium | reverse complement strand
TGCGCACTTGTCCTTGCTGGAAGGTCGCGCCTTGTCCTATGGAGCGAAAGCCCACTTCACCGCGCATAACTTGCGTTACCTTGGGCTTGTAGACTGTTTCGATGGGGATTGGCAAATGATAATGCGGCCCAGGCCCCACGGTTCGGACATATTCGCCAAAACGCAATACCACGCCCTCTTCATCAGGTTCGACAATAAATATACCAGATAAAAGCCACAACACCACAAGGCCACCCACAAGGAAGAACACGCCGCGTCCTCTTGGCATAACAACGCGCCCTCTCCACGGATTTTCCGGAGGCTTATTAAAGTTTACTGGAGGCTGACGATTATCACCGCCGCCCTTGCCGCTCTCAGGATCTCCACCAAAGGGAGATTGCCGCGGCTGCCTTTGCCGTTTTTCTTGTAGTTTATCCCAGTCCCAGTTCATGAAATACAGATAAAACAAGCACGCCGACAGGTCAAGGCATAACTCCTAGAATTATTAAAAAGAAAAGACGCACGAACAGTTTTTAAATCGTATGTTTTCAGTGGGATAGAGTTTTCTCGTCCAGTAAAACACATTTTTAAGAAATTTTTCTCGTATTTCCACAACATGAGAAGACGAGAGAGGATTTTTTCACAGAGGAAAATTTTATGAAGGTGTATTTTCCTTTTTTGCGAAAAAGACAAGGGGGTGAAAAACGAAAATAAATATAATATTCATCGTGTTAAATGATTTTTTTACGCCAAAAAGCAATGTCTCCATAAAACTTTTTCATGTATTCTGATTGTTGTGTTGCGGAGCACTTTCTGCTAGCATGGCGCAGGTTTTGCCATGAACATATTTAAGACACCCTATACTTGGGGGAGCTGGATGGATATAAACACATTAGATATTGCTATTTTAGTTGTTCTAATTCTTTTTGGCGTGCGTGGGCTTCTGCGGGGCTTTGGAAAGGAAATTCTTGGTATTATTGGACTTGTTGGAGGCTTGTGGGCTGCATATACCTATTACCCTTCGCTCGCTGCGCACCTCACATTTTTTAAGACTGAGGTTTGGCGTAATGTTTTGGCCTATGCGCTGCTTTTTATAGGCGTCAACCTCTTCACGAGTCTTTTGGCGCATATTCTCCATCAAATTCTTGCTCTTGCCTTCCTCCTTTGGCTTGACAAGCTTCTTGGTGCCGCCCTTGGCATTGTCAAAGGTCTGCTCTTATGTGCTATCCTTATCACTGTGGGACAATATCTTTTTGCCGAGCATACGCTCTTCGCTTCCTCTGCTGTCCTGCCTTATTTCAATATGCTTTTGGAATTTGCGCAAAGTCATATCCCCAAAGATTTATTTACTCTCTAAAATGGAAAAAGGATGATGCATATCATGAAGAATACTGAGCCTCTCGTAGTGGACTCTCCCGAAAGTGCGCTTACACAGCTGCAAAATGTTGTGGACACACTTATTGGTCCCAACGGCTGCGCGTGGGACAAGGAGCAAACACCACAAAGCTTGGCAGACTATGTCATCGAAGAAAGTCATGAACTGATGGATGCGATGAGCGTGTGTCCGTGGAATAAGGAGCCAACACTTGAGCACGCCACACAAGCTCTTGCAGGTAAAAGTCAGCAGGTTGTCAGCGCCATTCGCTTTGGTGAGGCGAAGGATGTGTGTGAGGAATTGGGCGATGTTGCGTTCTTGCTCCTCTTCATTGCCAAGCTTTATGAAAAGCAGGGCGCTTTTTCCTTAGAAACTGCCTTGCAAATGGGGGCAGAAAAAATGATTCGTCGTCATCCTCATGTGTTTGGCGAAACGAAATTTGAAAATCTTGAGGCACAGCTCAAGGAATGGGAGCGCATTAAGCGTCAAGAAAAGGGCGATGGTGACGGGCACGATAAGGGGCAAAGCAAGAAGCCGGCCGGTATTTTTGACTCGCTCCCTCAAACCCTGCCTCCCCTCATCAAAGCCTATCGCATCCACTCCAAGGCCGCACGCGTGAACTTCACATGGCCGGAAGAGCAGGACGTGGAACAGCAAATGGAAGCCGAATGGCTCGAATGGCTCGACGTGGCGCAAGGTGAGGACAAGGACGCGCAAACGCATGAGCTTGGTGATATGCTTTTCACCTTGGTAGAGCTTGGGCGTCGTAAGGGCATAAAGGCCAGTGAGGCGCTCGACCTTGGTACAACACGCTTTTTACAGCGCTTTGCACACATGGAGGCGCTTGCGCATGAGCGAGGCTTAAACTTTGCGGAACTGTCCTTGGACGACAAGGACGATCTCTGGAATGAAATCAAAGAGCAACAGAAAGCAGCTAATAAATAAAACGAATATTTGTACGCACTGTTGCCAATGTCACTATGCGACCTTGGCAACAGTGCAAAACATGTGTGAAGTACTCACACAGATGGTATGGACTCAGGAGGAGGTATTATATGTCAGAGGAAAGCCTAAAAAAACCTGCCCCCCCAGGCGATTATAGTGAAAAATCTGTGCCAGAAAAATCTGTGCCAGAAAATCCTGTGCCAGAACATCCCGTGCAGGAAAATTTTGTGCAGGAAAATCCTTTAGATCAGCCATTTTCGACGCATGAACCGGAAGCGCAACCGCGTTCGTCCGGTGTCAGCTTCTTGGGGCGCCGAGGCACAGCGCCTATACGTGTGACAGAGCCTTTCAATACTGACACGCTCCAGTCTTCCACGACGCCCGGTGAGTATCGCCCTTTGCAGGGGGCTCATGATTTGAGCGCACAGGCGCCTCATGAGTTTGGCACGCAGGCGCCACACAGTGACGGGCACAACGTACACACCTCA
>CAYJGA010000321.1:0-2788 GCA_964369255.1 uncultured Desulfovibrionaceae bacterium | reverse complement strand
CCTGTCTTTGTGCGCATCGACCCCAACGCAAGCCCGGGAACGTATACGCAGGAAATCGCCCTCGACACGCCCGTGCATGTGACGACAACTCCACAGCAAGTACGCGTCAACTACACAATTATAAGTCAGCGCACACGAATTTCTCTGGAGCGCATAGTACGCGTCCACGCAAAGGAAAAGCAAGAATACAGCCTTGAGCCGTCTATGGTGCACTTTACTGTGGAAGTGCCTGAAGCCTTGGCAGAAAATGCCTCATACTTAAAGCAAGCCATTGTCAGCGTCACCCCTCCCGGCCTCGAAGTCGGACAAAGCGTGAAAGTGCCTATTCGCATGACGCTTCCAGAGGGCATGACGGTGCTCAAAGGCGTCCCCACAGAAGCGATTATAACAAAAATTCAATAACAAAATGCAATAAAAGGTGGTAGTATGACAGCGCGTCTCTTTGGAACCGATGGCATCCGCGGCAGAGTAAACACACACCCTATGACGGCGGACGTGGCGCTGCGTCTTGGCCTTGCGGCAGGCACACATTTTCGACGCGGTCAGCATGTCCATAAGGTGGTCATCGGAAAGGATACGCGCCTGTCCGGATATGTCTTTGAAACCGCGCTGACAGCGGGACTGTGCGCCGCAGGAATGCATGTTATCATGACAGGTCCCTTGCCCACGCCCGCTATTTCGTTTTTGACGCGCAGCATGCGCGCAGACCTTGGCATTGTGATTTCCGCTTCGCATAATCCTTACTATGACAATGGCATAAAGTTTTTTGACGCCCAAGGCTTCAAACTGCCAGACGATGTGGAAGACGCCATCAGCCGTATGGTGTTAGAAGCAGATACATGGACATATCCCAAGGACAAGGACGTGGGACGCGCCACAAAAATTCCGGATGCCGGCGGTCGCTATATTGTGTATACAAAAAGCTGTTTTCCTGCGCACTTGACGCTGGACGGCTTGCGCATCGTGGTAGACTGCGCCAATGGCGCCGCCTATAAAGTCGCCCCTCTCGCCCTCCAAGAGCTTGGGGCTGAGGTGGTCACCATTGGCACCGAGCCAAACGGAACGAATATCAACGATCAGTGCGGCTCCCTCTATCCTCAAAAGGTAGCGGAAAAGGTGCGCGAAGTGCGCGCAGATGTAGGACTTGCCCTCGACGGCGATGCTGACAGGCTCATGGTTGTGGATGAAAAAGGGACAGTCTTAGACGGCGACCAAATCATGGCCATGTGCGCACAAGCCATGATGGAGCGCGCAGAATTGCCTCAAAAAACCCTCGTTGCCACTGTTATGAGCAACATGGCCTTGGAAATATTTATGCGCGAGCGCGGCGGAACGCTTTTGCGTGCGCCTGTGGGCGACAGGTATGTCATGGAAAGTATGAGAAATTCCGGCGCCATGCTTGGGGGTGAGCAGTCCGGTCATATTATTTTTAGACAATATAGCACAACAGGCGACGGACTACTTGCCGCTTTGCAGATTTTGCGCTATATTCAGGAGAAGAAGCGCCCCCTTTCTGAACTTGCCAACCTTCTTTCACCATTTCCGCAAGAGCTTATCAATGTGCGCGTGAAGAATAAGCTGCCCTTTGATACAGTGCCTGCCATCGGCGAGGCGGTGCAGCGTGTGGAAGAAGAACTACAAAATCGCGGGCGCGTGCTCTTGCGTTATTCGGGAACAGAAGCCCTGTGCCGCGTGATGGTGGAGGGCGAAGACATTATAAAGGTTCGCAATTATGCGGAACTTTTGGCAGAAACTGTGCAAACAGCATTACAGTAACCCTTTTACCAGACCAAAGGATCTTTTTCATGCAAAATCTTCGTAAAGTCGTGATTCCTGTGGCAGGATGGGGCACACGCTCCTTGCCCGCCAGCAAAAACATTCCCAAAGAAATGCTTCCTATCTACAACAAACCTGTCATCCAGTATGTTGTCGAAGAAGCGATTAAGTCGAAGATTTCCGACGTTATCTTTGTGACAAACCGTGACAAAAGCGTTATAGAAGATCACTTTGACTACAACTTACAGCTCGAAGACGTGTTACAGCGCGCAGGCAAGGAAGACAAGCTTGCCATGGTGCGCGAAGTGGCGGAGATGGTGAACATCATGTCCGTGCGCCAAAAGCGTCAACTTGGCCTTGGACACGCCGTCTTATGTGCCAAGGAGCTTGTGCGCGGCGAACCCTTTGCCATCATGGTGGGCGACGACCTTATGTTCGGCGGCACGCCGGGCATCAAGCAGCTCATGGACGTGGCGCGTTCTGAAAACATGCCTGTTATCGGTGTGATGGAAGTTCCCCAAGACAAAGTGTCCCGCTATGGCATCATCGACGGGACAGAAATTTCCCCCGGTGTCTTCCGCATCAACGACATGGTGGAAAAGCCCAAGACAGAGGACGCACCCTCACGCCTTGCCATCGTGGGCAGATATGTCCTGACCCCTGACATTTTTGATTATCTTGAAAAGGTGACCCCCGGACACGGCGGCGAAATACAACTCACCGACGCCCTGCAAGCCCTCGCAAAAGACAAGGGGATGCTAGCTGTAAAAATGTCCGGCAAGCGCTTCGACGCAGGCGACTGGGCAGAATACCTCACCGCGAATATTTACTTCGCCATCCAAGACGAAGACCTGCGCTATGACCTGATTGGTCTTTTGCAGAACTATTTGCAATTCAAATAGGAACCCACGCCATTCCGATTTGTTTTTTTTGAAAAGGGTTTGGGGAAAACTTTTTCTTTTTTTCTTGGGGGAAAACTTTTTTTAGGAAAAAAAGAAAAAGTTTTCCCCAA
>CAYJGA010000320.1:0-2828 GCA_964369255.1 uncultured Desulfovibrionaceae bacterium | reverse complement strand
AAGCAGAACTTGGACGGAAGTTTGATGTCCTCATCCGCTCGCAACTTCCACTGGTGGAAGACCCCGAAGTCGCACTCTATATCCAAGGCATTGTGGATAAGATTACTCGTGTTATTCCTCCGCAACCCTTCCCATTTCGTTCGGGCGTTGTTCTGCACAATTCGCTCAACGCTTTTGCTGTGCCCGGCGGCTATATTTTTCTGTACACGGGACTCATCATGCAACTCGAAAATGAGGCCGAACTTGCAGGCATCATTGCCCACGAAATGGCACACGTCACCCAACGACATGTGGCCTCGCGCATGGAAAAGGCGCAATATCTCACTCTTGCATCCTTACTCCTCGCCGTTGCAGGCATTGCCGCAGGCGGCGCGGGCGGCGCCGCCCTTGCCACAGGCGCTCTTGGCGCAGGTCAATCCGCTATGCTCAACTACAGCCGAGTTGACGAAGGTGAAGCCGATGACATCGGCTATCAATTCCTTGTGGCCGCAGGCTACCCCCCCATGGGTATGGCGGGCGGTTTTGAAAAAATCCGCGCAAAAAGCGCTCTCACAGGCGGCGGCACCATCCCCACATATTTGTCCACACACCCCGACCTTGGCACCCGTATCACAAGTGTCATGGCAAAGGCACGAAGCGGCCCTCAACATCTCAATCAAAGAAAAGTAGATAACCGCAAATTCCAAAGGGTAAAAACACTCCTATGGGCGCGATATGGCACCATCCAAGCAGCTCGACATCTCTTCGCCGCCGACAAAAGTCCCCTTGCACTCATGGGGCTTGCCATGCTTCTTTCGCGAGAAAATAAAGTCCAAG
The DNA here is from genome assembly GCA_964369255.1 of uncultured Desulfovibrionaceae bacterium. Classification (GTDB taxonomy): domain Bacteria; phylum Desulfobacterota; class Desulfovibrionia; order Desulfovibrionales; family Desulfovibrionaceae; genus CAYJAD01. The sequence goes on along the minus strand of CAYJGA010000320.1, from coordinate 2,012 downwards.
AAGCTGAAGCAACATTCGACAAGGCTCTGGCAGCAGCACCAAAGGACGCGCTCATTTTACGCGAAGCCGGTGCCTTTCATTATCGCAAAGGTGATATGCAAAAAGCAGAAAGCCTCCTACTCAAAGCCATGCGCCTCGATACACAAGACTACATGGCACAATTTTTCTATGCCCGCCTCCTCGATGAAACACGACGCACCGCACAAGCTGCCCCCTATTATAAGGCGATTTTACGCATTTTACCGCAAGACAGAGAAGTACATGAAGCCTATGCCCGCTCCCTCGGACGCAGCGGTCAACACTTCGACGCCTATTTACATTTGGCCTACAGCGCCTTATATGGAAATGAGAAAAGGAAAACCACTCAATACTTGAAAAAAGCCCAAGGCATTGCCACAACGTCCTTGCACAAAGCGCAACTGGACTATTTTGATGAAAAATACAAAGAGCGCAAAGCCATTTGGGATGAAGGAATGTAATATGGAAACACATGCAACCACAATACTCGCCGTGCGACATAATGGCCAAGTAGCCATGGGCGGCGACGGTCAAGTGACACTCGGTCAAAGCACTGTTATGAAACACGGCGCATGCAAAGTGCGCCGCCTCTATAAAGGAAAAATCCTTGCAGGATTTGCAGGCGCCACAGCCGACGCCTTCACCCTCTTTGAACTTTTTGAGGCAAAACTCGAAGAAGTTCACGGCAACCTCACGCGCGCAGCAGTGGATATGGTCAAAGACTGGCGAAAGGACAAATACTTGCGCCGCCTTGAAGCTATGCTCCTGCTCGCAGACGCTGACCACATACTCCTGCTCTCCGGAACAGGAGATGTGATAGAGCCAGACGATGGCGTCGCCGCCATCGGCAGCGGCGGCGCCTACGCACTGTCTGCAGCACGCGCACTTGTGCGCCACGCAAGCCCTACGCAAGAACACATGGATGCAGAACATATTGTGCGACACGCCATGGACATCGCCGCAGAAATTTGTGTCTATACAAATACACACCTCACCGTCGAAGTGCTGTAGCTCTCCATGAAAGAAATACGCACAGCAGGATGTAAGGTCAATTTGTCCTTGCGCATTACAGGCGTCAGGGAGGACGGCTATCACACGTTGGACTCCCTGTTCTGGCCCATTGACCACCCGTGTGACACATTGGAATTTTTGCCGACTGAATTGACTGACGGGGCACATTTAAGCGTGTCATGCGACACTGAAGGCATAGACATACACAATAACACGCTCACCAAGGCACATGCCGCGTTTTTACGCGCAGGCGGCGCGGTCAAAGGCGTCCATGTGCACCTTCATAAGAATATTCCTCATGGCGCAGGCCTTGGAGGCGGAAGCAGCGATGCTGCCATCGTCCTCAAATGGTGCAATGACCATGCAGAGCGCCCCTTGAGCGAAGCAGAACTGCACGCTGTGGCACTGCAAGTCGGAGCCGATGTCCCCTTCTTTTTACGCAATGCCCCGTCCAGAGTACAAGGCATTGGCGACATTCTCGAAGAATGTGCGCCTGTCTGGCGAAATTATGCCTATGTCCTTATTTGTCCAAACATAGCAATATCAACACCTTGGGCATACAAAATGTGGGACGAAAGAAAAAATAATTTTTTTTCAAAAAAATGCTTGACTAAAACACCGAGCGCGTATAGAAACAGGTTCTCTTGTGGCGCACAAGAAAACACAACGCAGCACTCAAAAACAGAGCTGTCGGGGTGTCGTGTTTCTCAAGAGGAAAGATTGTGCTTAAATGATTTTGAGCCACTTGTTTTTGAAAAGTATCCACTACTGAACACCCTCAAAGAGAACCTCTTAGAGCTAGGTGCCGAGATAGCGGTTATGAGCGGAACAGGCTCCACAATGGTTGGGGTTTTTAAGGAAGCTCACAAAGCAAGGATAGCAGCCGAAACATTTGAACACAGAGAACATAGGGTGTTTTTAGGAACACTATAATGCAGGGGTGTCGCCAAGAGGTAAGGCAACGGGTTTTGGTCCCGTCATTC
>CAYJGA010000319.1:0-2831 GCA_964369255.1 uncultured Desulfovibrionaceae bacterium | reverse complement strand
TATTGGGGGGTTTGGGGGGAATCCTTTTTATTCCTAAAAAATGTTTCCCCCCAAGAAAAAAACTTAACAAAAAAGTAAAAAACAAAAAAAGCTTTCCCCAAAACCCCCTTCAAAAAAATCTCTTTGTTGAGAAACAGCCCCTATGGCGTTTCTGTATTATTACTATTTTTATATTCAAAGACGTTGTCCACAAAGAACGTCATTGTTTGTATTTCAGCGGCCTTCATATGCCCGCCCTCAGGCACCTTGAGAGTCCCATGGTTATCGTATATGGGGCCTGAGAATATTTGAAAGCCCTTGTGGACAATGGCGTGCTTGGCTTTATCCACGAGCTCTTGCGTACCCACGCGGACGAGAGGCGTGTTAATATCGTCTAGCGCCACCATATTGGCACTTAAACCTTCATAATAGGTGCGCGATTTCCATGTTCCGTTGATGATGGCAGACACATCGTCAATATAGAATGTTTCCCAATTAAAGAGCGGTGCTGTAAGATATGTTTCCGGCAAAAGATGCCTTGTGGAATTACTATATCCGATAGCCAAGACGCCGCGCTCCTTTGCTGCCACTTGGGGCATGTGCGTATTGGTATGCTGGGCGATGATGTCCGCGCCGCGGTCGATGAGGCGCAGTGCCAGCTCTTTTTCTGCCCGCGGGTTTTCCCACGCGCCCGTCCAGATAACCTCAATCGTCGCTTCCTTGTTGACAGACTTCACACCAAGAGCAAAGGCATTGATGCCTCGTATGACCTCCGGAATGGGCATGGCTGCCACATAACCGATTTTATCAGACTTTGTATTCACACCGGCCACAATACCGGAGAGGTATCGTGCCTCATATACTCTGCCCATAAAGTTTGACATGTTGGCAAATTGCATATAGCCCGTGGCATGACCAAAGTAGACGTCCGGATGCTTTTGCGAGGCGCGGGCAAGCCCCTTCATTTGTTCGTAGCTCGTGCCATAGATGACGTTGCACCCTTGGTTAATAAGCGCAGTGGCAACAGCTTCTATTTTTGTATCGTCGGTGACATTTTCAAGGGCGACGGTTTTCACATTGAGCTTTTCGGCCATTTTGCGGCGCGCTTGATCGTGGGTAAAGGTGTAGCCCTTATCGGCGACCGCACCCACATAAATAAAGCCAACCTTTATGTCCTCTGCGGGGATGCCAAGGTTTTGCGCTTTTTCGGGTTCTTGTTTCTCGTCACAACCTATCAAGTTGCATGTCAGCATCAGCAGCGCAAGTACTATACAGAGTCTTTTCATTTTCATCTCGTCCTATCAATTCTGTGTCATAAAAAAGCTTTGGTGTCATGGTTTTATTGATGATTTTTCCACCATGGGGGAAAGGTTTGTGTGTTGTCGTTCACATGAACCACATCGCCGATGAGAGGTGTCACAAGCAGAAAATCCTTGCCTTCGCTGGCCTTGGATATTTCTTCGAGGGGCGCGTCCCAATCGTGCAGCGCGATGGCGAACTTGCTGTTGTGTCCGGGGAGCATGCGTTTTGCGCGCAGCTCTTGTGTGGCGATGGCGGCGTGCATGGGCAGCAAATGAATGTGCGGCCAGCCTTTGGCATTAAATTGTCCGACATCCAAGATGGCAAGGTCAAATTCTCCAAACTTATCGCCAATTTCCTTGAGATGGTCGCCGTAGCCTGTGTCGCCGCTGTAATAAATACGCGTGCGTGGGCTTATGATGGCGATGCTTGCCCAGAGGGTTTTATTTCGCTCAAAAAGCCTGCTGGAATAATGGCGCGCGGGCAGCATATGTATCTGTACGTCATTTTCCAAGGTGATGCTGTCGTACCAGTAGCCCTCCCAAATATCCTTTGGCTCATAGCCCCAATGCTCAAGGTGTGCGCCCACGCCCAAGGGGGCGAGAACACGCTTTATTTTGCCGCGCAGGGCTGTCATGGTGTCGTAGTCGAGATGGTCGTAGTGGTCGTGGGAAATGAGCACATAGTCGATGGGGGGAAAGTCGTCGAGTGCATAGACGAGTGTGCCTTCAAAGGCTTGGTTCATAAAGGAAAATGGCGCTGCATAGGCGCTGAGGACAGGGTCAACGAGCAGGCGCAGGCCGCCCACTTGCATATAGTAGGACGAATGCCCCAAGGGCACCACCACATCTTGTGTGATGTCCAGTGTTTTGAGGTCGGTTTTATGGAAGGGCACGGGATTTTTGGGAACACGGCGTCCGTCTTTGTTGAAATGGATTTCATACATGCGGACGAAGAAATTTTCTCTTTCCAAATTTGTGGGATCGGGCATGGTGTTGAAGAAGGCGCCGTCCTTATAATTCGCTGTTTGTTCGATGCGTTGGAGGCGCTCGCCTGTGGGTTCTGCGCCAAAGCGCGCATGCTGCAATTCCAGCGCAAGATAGGCGAGGCCGCAGACGAGGACAATGAGAAATCTGTAGCGTTTTTTTTGAATCATGGAGATACTTTTTCTTAAATTAAAGTTTATTTTTATTTTTGTTTTTTTGAAAGGGGTTTGGGGAAAAGTTTTCCCCCAAACATCTCTGCTCTCTGTATCCGTAAGACTCGTTCCTCGTCTAACGGCTATGCCTTCGGCACCCGTTGGGCAGGCCCCTTTCAAAAAAACCAGCTGTTTAGATAGACAATCGGCGCTTTCGGATGGGAAGCTTTAAAAAGCATTTGTGGTAAATGCGCAAAGCAAGTCCGATTTTATGGTCAATTAAGTTAAAAAATATTATCACTATGCTAAGCAACATACCTCAATAAAAGCTCGTTTCTATTGATAGAGCTGCTATTTTTTAAGTTATTTGTTTTGGAGCTTTTCGTGAATGTATCTGAAAAGTTCTCTCTTGGCG
>CAYJGA010000318.1:0-2842 GCA_964369255.1 uncultured Desulfovibrionaceae bacterium | reverse complement strand
GTGGGATTTTATGTGGTTTTGGCCTTGTGCTCGGTTCCATCTTTTTGGGACCGTCTCCGGGGAACTTCATTGATATTCCGAGTATTATGATTGTTGTGGGAGGAACGCTTTCCTCTGTCATGGTCTGTTTTCCCTTTGCGGAAGTGCTTCAGGCGTTTTCTGCTGGCATGAAGGCTTTTACTTCTAAAGAAACGCCGGCAGACGAAGTTGTGGCTACCATGGTACGCATTGCGGAAATCAGCCGTCGTCAGGGCATTATTGCCTTGGAAAAAATCCAAACCAACAATCCTATCCTCAAGAAAGCGACGCAACTTATTGCAGACAGCGCCGACCCGGACCTTATTCATGCCACTGTGGCCATTGAAATCGCCTCTATGAAGAAGCGGCATAATATTGGTATAAGTGTGTTTACGCGTCTTGGCTCCTTGGCGCCTGCCATGGGCATGGTGGGGACGCTGATTGGTCTTGTGCAGATGCTTGCAAACTTGTCGGATCCTGCGTCCATTGGCCCTGCTATGGCTGTGGCAATTTTGACAACCTTTTACGGTGCACTCATTGCAAACTTGCTTTTCTTGCCCTTGGCAGGTAAGCTCAAAGCTAAGAGTATGCAGGAAGAGCTTTTGCTGCACATTATTTTTGAGGGCGCAAAGTCCATCTTGGAAAACAATAATCCGCGCCTTGTGTATGAAAAGCTTTCTTCCTTCTTGCCGCCAAAGCTGCGCAAAGAACCGGAAAAATAAGCGAAATTATAAAAGGGGGCATGCGTAGACGTCATGCCTCCTTTAGGATGATGTGTACGAGTACAGTTTTTTCATAAGGCCAACCGATTTTTAGGACACCCTGTGAAGGCATATTTTACGATGAGCTGGAAGGAAGACTATCATGAGTGACGAATTATTGAATGACGACGATGATGTTGAAGAGGGGGAAGGATGGTTAGCGACCTTTGCTGACATCAGTATGCTCTTGCTGGTGTTCTTCATCCTCTTGTTTTCTTTATCATCTCTTGACGAAACAAAATTTATGCAATCTGCTGGTTCCATTCGCGGCGCACTTGGTGGGGATCATTCAAGCCTTCCTTCTGACGAAATGCCGAAGGAGCAGGGTGCCCTCTATCAGGACGTAAAGATGCGCATGGAGCTTATTGAAGCGCAGAAACAAACATTTAACGAGATACGAAGTTTTCTTGTGCAAAATGGCATGGAGGGCCAAGTGAATGCGGTGCTTGACGAAGGCACCATCACACTGCGCCTGCCAGCCAATGTTCTTTTTGCACCGCAGAGCGCGGAGTTGAGCGAAGCAAGCTTACGCACTCTTGATCTTATGAAGGATATTTTTGTCCAGCGTAGGGAACAGCAAATTGACATACGGGGCTATACTGATGACACGCCTGTGGCTCCCGGGCAACGTTTTAAGGATCAATGGGAGCTGTCAGCTCTGCGCGCAGTGACGGTGTTACGCTACTTACTTGCCCATGGTATTGAAGCCGACAGGCTCACTGCCACAGGCTACGGTTCCCTCAATCCTATATTCCCCAACACTACAGAGGAGAACCGTGCACGAAACAGGCGAGTAGAGTTTGTCATGCAGCGTGAAGTCGGCCAAGGTCCCTAGGTCATGTCGCGTCGCGTAGGGAGTACTTTTGACGAGGCAGAAGTAGAAGGCGGAGCAGGGGAGTCTGCGCCTTGGTTAGCAACCCTTTGTGACATTATGCTGCTATTGCTGGTTTTCTTTATTTTGCTTGTCTCCTTTGTGGATTTTAGCGGCGAACGGATTATTTCGGCTCTTGGTTCCATCAAAACGGCTATGGGGGGTGAGAAACAAAGTTTGCCCTCTGCGGCGCCGCCTAAAAAATCGGCGGCGCTCTATGAAAGTGTGCGTATGCGTATGCAGCTTATTGAAGCGCAAAAACAGACGTTTAATGAAATTCGCAGTTTCTTGGTGGAAAATAGCTTAGAGGGGAAGGTGGGTGCGCGTCTTGAAGAAGGGCGTATTGTGTTGGAATTGCCCGCACAGGTGCTTTTTGCGCCTAAGAGTGTGGAGCTTTCAGAACAGAGTAGGCGCATGATTGACCTCTTAAAAGATGTTTTTGTGCTCAGACGCGAACAAAATATTGACATTCGCGGTTACACAGACGATGTCCCTGTGACGGACACATCAAGATTTGTGGATAATTGGGAACTTTCTACCTTGCGTGCAGTGGCTGTTTTGCGTTATCTTATTGCGCAGGGAATTGAGCCTGACAGGTTGACAGCGACGGGCTATGGTGCATTGAACCCGTTGGTGCCCAATACTTCGGAAGCAAATCGCGCGCGCAACAGAAGAGTGGAATTTGTGTTGCAGCGTGATATAACAAAGGGAACTTAGAATATGTCAAAAGAAATGCAATTTTCGCTTCAAAATGATTCTCCCACCCACAGACATGCCTATCGTGCTCATGTGCGCGGCATCAATGTGCGGGTGGACGAGGAACCGGAACTGTATCAGCTGGTGGATGTGAGTGCGACTGGCTGCTCGTTTCACACGCCGCAACCCATATGCCGCGAAGGTGACCTTTTGACCCTCCAGCTTGAAGTGCGTCAAAGGCCCATTTTAGCAGGCCTTGAAGTTCGTGTCGTGCGTATTATTAAAGAAAACCTTGTGGCATGTACGTTTGAAAACTTGTCGTCAAAGCAAGAATATGCTTTGGACAAGCTTGTGCTTGAAATTCAAAAGCGCGTTATTGCGATGAATAAATTTTAAGCGTGGTACATATGCTCCAAAAAATGGGGGAACTTCTTTGCGAAGAAGTTCCCCCATTTTATTATAGGCACATGCCTTTCACTTAAAGACTAAGGACATG
>CAYJGA010000317.1:0-2859 GCA_964369255.1 uncultured Desulfovibrionaceae bacterium | reverse complement strand
AAGCTTTCCCCCAAACCCCCTTCAAAAAAATCTCTTTATTTAGAAACAGCGCCTACCCCCCAATGACCTGTTGCGCCATTTGCGGTAAGGAATTGGCTTGTGAGAGCATGGCAACGGCGCTCTGGGGCAGTATTTGATTGCGCACAAATTCTGTCATTTCCGTGGCTACATCCACATCAGAAATGCGCGACTCGGAGGCTTGTAAATTTTCGGCTTGAATGTTTAAGTTATTGATAGTCACTTCAAGACGGTTTTGCATGGCGCCAAGATGTGCGCGGATTTTATCCTTTGATATAATGGCCTCGTTGATGGCATTGAGGGCTTCGCCCGCCGCTTCTTGTGTGGAGATGGTACTTCCTGCCGGAGAGTATCCGTCGAAAGCATCGGCAAAATGTGCCGCTGTTTCAATGAAACCTTGCGAACTGCCATTGAAGCCGCGAGCGGCTGTGTCTGTCATATAAGCGAGGACATTATCCTCGACGGCTCCGAAGATGTCAGCTGCTGCTGTTTGTCCCGGCAAAAGATTGCCTAAGGGGCTTATGCGTGAGTTTGCAAGCGCCGTCACTTGCTTAGGTGGAGTGCCGGAATCTGGAATATCCATGGTTGAGGATATGAAAAGCGAGTCTCGCGTGGGGTAGTTTGGAGCACCTGTCGCGGGGTCAATGCCATACAAGCCACGACCCAAATCGAAGTGCACTTGCCCCCATCCGGAATCGCGCGCCGGCGGAGTTATTCCTTCGGTTGAGGCTTGTGTTTCTGCCATAATTTGTGCAATATCAGACGGATAACTGTCGTTTACTGTGTAGTCGTCGTAAATTTCTGTATAGCCATCGCCCAGTGGTGCACCGGATGTGGGGTCAAGGTCGTAGAAGCTGTCATCATATTTTTTTTGCAAGCCAAGTTGCATGGATTCAGCGTATTCGAGGGCTTTATTGTGGGCGATGCTGTGTACCATGGCTTGAATAGCCACGGTCTGCTCTTCTGTTAAAGACTCAGACGCTGAGAGTCCAAGCGTTTTTTTAGCGTCGGCGATGGCATATTCATACATCCCCATAACATCCTCAGTGCCGCCATTTGCCTCCGGGTCACCGTAGTATATTCTCTCGTAGACGGCTTTGTAACTTTCTGCGCCCACTTGCTCCATGAGGGCGGCGGAGCTGCTGTGTGTCTCTACGGGAAAGGCGGAAATCTCTGGCATGGTCACAATGCCACTCGCAGTGACAAAATCAATCTTTGACAAGGGGAACATGGCATCTAGGCTGGTTAAGTTACCATCTTCGGCAATTTTTTGCGTAAGATTGTGCATTTGTTCCGTGGCGGCTTTCAAGGCGTCTTGTGCGGCGGCGTCATGGTCTGCGATTTGTTGGGCTGTGGGTGTTACTGCCGCATGAAAGGCTGTTGTTCTTGCATCGCTCATGTAGTGCGAGGCGTAGGTGTGGTCAAAGATGACATCGAAGGTTGCCTTTGCCATTTCTGCGTCGGCGCTGGCCTCTTTGCCTGCGAGGAATGTTGCTTGTTCTGCGGCTTGTGCGGCGGCGTTTTCTAAGGGAATGGAGGGCTGGCTTGGGTCGGCTGAGCTGACAAGTCTGCTGTAAATGTCTTCATAGTGCGCGTCATATCGTTCTGCATAGCCTGCATCGTATATTTTCTGCGCGCTTGCATCACGCAAGGCTTCATAGCCTGCGTTGGTGGGGTTTGTTTCCATGTCGGAAGGTATGACGAGTTCATTGCCAAGACCGAGGGCGGCGGCCTTAGTGTCGCCAATGTTGACCGAATAAAAGTCTTCCGCAGAGGTGTTGGCGGTGCCAAAGTGTATTTTAAGCTCTCCTTGAGATTGAAGCTCGCTGCCGTCGTATTCACCGGAGAGGGTTCCGTTGAGGAGCTTGATGCCATTGAAGTCGGTTGCGTTGGAGATACGGGTGATTTCAGACGCAAGATGCTGATATTCCGATTCAATCATAAGTCTCTGCGTCGAATTATATGTGCCTGTGGCGGCTTGTTCTGCCAATTCTTTCATGCGGATGAGCTGCTCGTCAATGGTTTGCAAGGCGCCATCGGCTGTTTGAATGAGCGATATGGCGTCGTTGGCATTGCGCGCGCCTTGGAGCAAGGTGGTAATATCGGCTCGTTGTAATTCACGAATGGCAAGGCCTGCGGCATCATCTGCCGCCGAGTTGATGCGAAGACCTGAGGACAATCTTTCCGTTGACGTGCTCAAATTGCCATAGTGTAAGTTCAAGTTTCTTGCGACGTTATTTGCCATTAAATTGTTGTTGACAACCAAAGACATAGTATACCTCCTTAGCGGCTCAAGCTATATTAAAAAAGTATGCAAAAATTGCACCACAAAATACTCTGCTTGACATTGAGGGGATGACGTTCCGCTGTGTTTTTTTGAAAGGTAAAAACTCTTCATCTCTTTTCTTGACATCGGAAGGCGTGGCGTGTAAGTATTCGCCTGTGACCGGAGAGGTAGCGAAGCTGGCCGTAACGCGCTCGACTCGAAATCGAGTTGTCCTTTAATCGGGGCACGTGGGTTCGAATCCCACCCTCTCCGCCATATTAGAGTATTTTTGCGTCCAATATAGCCCCATAAGGTATATAAAGCCTTGTGGGGCTTTACTTTTTTCTTTTGCTTAGTGTCTATTACTGTCTAGGAAGGTGCATTGACATACACGCTTTTTCACGGTACTTGTCACGGTAAAGGGCACTTTTGCAAAGTCGATACCGTAAAAAAGACTTTTTGCTTGCACGGCAAGTGCTTAGTGCCCCGTCACCTTATACGGCAATAACGGCGCGAAAATACCGTTGCGTCCTCAAGGATTTTTTTGTCCCTTAGTAGTTGACTATTTTCGCTTT
>CAYJGA010000316.1:0-2863 GCA_964369255.1 uncultured Desulfovibrionaceae bacterium | reverse complement strand
TACTGACGGCCTCGTCGGCTGGAGAAATCTTGACAGCTTCGCCGTGGCACGACCATGTGACACGCATTGAACGCGCCTTGCGGCGCGGTCTTGCGCCGTGCGAGCAACACGAAGACGTCTACGACGTGCGCGTGCTCGGCGCCATTGGTGTGGTGGAGATGCGCCGCCCTGTAAATGTTGCGGCAATACAGAAATTTTTTGTACAGCACGGCGTCTGGATTCGCCCCTTTGGGAGGCTTATCTATGTGATGCCCCCTTATATATTGATGGATGAGGACATTGACACCTTGACCTCTGTTATCATCCACGCCATACACACAAGGACATTTCTCTCATGATGTGGCTCTTTATTTACGCAAGCATCTTGCTTTTTTTATCGTGGCGTTGCGGCCTTTTGCAAACCGGACAGGCCGCACAGCCGGAACACGTAGGACAGGCCGCAGAGCGTTTTTTTGTCAATGGTCGTGCGTCTTCCACAGGCGCCGTGGCTTTTTCTATTATAGCTTCCTGCGTAGGAGGTTCTGCCACATTGGGCATGACAGGTCTTGCGTGGAGCGTAGGCATGCCCGCTTTGTGGTGGCTGTGCGCCGGAGCACTTGGACTGTGTGTGCTCGCAGCTTTCTTGGCGCGTAAGGTGCGTCAAAGCGGCGCGCGGACATTGCCGGAAATGATTACGACATTCATAGGCGCGCCGGCGCGTCCTGTGGCCTCCATTATCATCTTGGTAGCGTGGTTGTCCATCACCGCCGCGCAATTCAGCGCACTGGCAACGCTCTTACAGCCACTTTTACAGACGCCCCCGTGGTTCACGCTTATCGTAGGCGCATGCTTTGTGACGCTGCACGCGTTGTGGGGCGGTCAGCGTGCCATCATCAAGAGCGACGCCTTCCACGCAATTTTTTTACTGACGACGCTCCTGCTCATTCTGGGGCTTTTGTGGTACAGTCATGGAATGGGCATGGGCACAGTCCCCACCGATGTTGTGATAGAATTGGCAAATGACAACTTCCCCATGAGTAAGGTTTCCTACTTTTTGCTGATTATTGGTGGCAGTTACATTGTCTGCCCCATGCTTTTCGGACGTCTTTTGAGTGCGAAATCGGAGGGTGCGGCGCAGCGCGGGACGCTTCTTGCGGCGCTTGGCCTTGTGCTTGCGGCGGTGGTTCTTGTGAGTGTTGGGGTGTGGAGTCGTGGCCTTGTGCCTGCGGATACCGCGCCTCAAGGGGTGCTTATGGCCCTGCTCACCGACGTACTTCCTCCGTGGGCGGGCATGCTTGGCATCTTGGCTCTTGTGAGTGCCATTATTTCGTCGGCGGACTCCAGCCTTTTCACTGCTGCCAGCATTGCCGGCAACGACATATTACGCAAAAAGGATGTGAACACCTGTCGCCTTTGTACGCTTGCCGTGGCCTTGGGCAGCCTTGCCCTTGCATTGCCGGGCACGGGCGTCTTGGAGCTGTTACTCATGGCAAATGATATTTATGTGTGCGGGGTCGTAGTACCTGTGTTTGTGGGGATGATGGCGTATAAAGAGGATAGGACGCTCTTGCCTCTCACAACAGGCTTACTCACGGGAGCCATGGTTGTGGGTGGCGGCCTTGGTTTTTGTGCGGCTTTTACGGGTAATGAGCTGTTCAGCTACGCAGGGCTTGGCGCCGCTCTTGTCATATCTCTCGTGGCAGTGAGGAAGCAGAACAACCTTGTGGCATGCAAGGGATAAAACTTGTGATTCTATTTTATTTTTTTGAAAGAGGTTTGGGGATTTTTTTTTCTTGGAGCTTTTTCTCTTGGGAGAAAACTTTTTTAGGGAAAAAAGTTTCACCCTAAAAGGCACAGATTCCCTAAGCCCCGTTTCAAAAAACCATCTGTTTAGCTATACAATCGACGCTTTTGAATGGATAACTGCTCAAAAGGCACTCTTGTCTGACTAAACGCCTTTGCACATGTTTACCAGCAACAGTGCGTTTTCAATCTGTCTCAAGAGTATTTTACAAGCATTATTACGAATAATTCACACAATTAGAATGACCTAGCGCACTGAACGAAGAAATAAAAAGTCCTGTTCATGAAAGCTTGACATTTTTTCGCACATGTCGTACATACGCTCTTGGAAGTCGAGCGGCGCAAGCACCGCCAACCCCGTCAGGTCCGAAAGGAAGCAGCGGCAACGGTGGCTACGGGTGCTTGACTTCCTTTTTTTATGGCCTTCACTGCGCGTCATACTTGGCAACAGCCCGCATGGGATGTATACTCTTTGTGCGCATGTGTGATAAGTCCGCGCGTGTCAGATTACTACGAAGGAGCCTTCATGGCGCACAGCCCGCATACGCATCGCCTGCCATGGCCTGAATACTTCATGTCCATCACTTACATGGTGGCGGAGCGTAGCACGTGTATGCGGCGTAAAGTGGGCGCTATTGCTGTTAAGGACAAGCGTATTCTTGCCACCGGCTACAACGGCGCCCCTGCCGGCATCCGCCATTGCCTCAGCACTGAATGCTTACGACAAAAACAAAATATACCCTCCGGTGAAAGACACGAAATATGTCGAGGGCTTCACGCAGAGCAAAATGTGATTATCCAATCCGCCTTGCACGGCGTCCTCCTGAGCGGAGCAGATATTTACTGCACCACATTCCCCTGTGTACTTTGCAGTAAAATGCTGATAAATTGCGGCATCCATAAGATTTACTATGTGGAATTTTACCCCGACGAGCTGGCTCTTGCCATGCTCAGTGAGGCGGGCATCATCTTGGAACAAGTAGAAAAGCCCTGTGTCCCCCCCCCCCCCCGTTATGAAGGGGGAAGAGTGGGGGGGGGAGGCGGCGTTTGGGGGTTGCCTGCGCCATGCTGTGGGATTGGG
>CAYJGA010000315.1:0-2874 GCA_964369255.1 uncultured Desulfovibrionaceae bacterium | reverse complement strand
ATGCAAGCGCCATAGGTGAGGTGGGAAGCCTCGCATGTGGCGATGCCCTGAAACTCTACCTTAAAATAAATGGCAAAAATATTATCACAGATGCCACTTTCCAAACATTTGGTTGCGCAAGCGCCATAGCGTCCAGCTCAGTTCTGACGGAAATGGTAAAGGGGCTGCACATCGACGAGGCCATAAAAATCACAAATAAGGACATCGCAGAACGCCTTGGTGGTCTTCCAAAAGAAAAAATGCACTGCTCTGTCATGGGTCAAGAAGCCCTTGAGGCGGCCATTCGCCAATTTCGCGGCGAAGTCGTCGTCGCCCATGCCCATGACGACGGACAACTTGTATGTCGCTGCTTTGGTATAACAGACACACAAATACGGCGCGCTATTAACGAAAACGGTCTCAAGAGTGTGGAGGAAATTACACATTACACAAAGGCCGGCGGTGCCTGTGGGGATTGCCTTGATGCCATCGCAGTAATTCTGTCGCAACATTCTAAAGCATTGCAAGAAATCGTTGTTCCAAAGCCCATGAGTAATATTCAACGCATGCAGCTCGTTATAAAAACATTGGACGAAGAAATACGTCCGAAACTTATGGCAGACAGTGGCGACATTGAACTCGTTGACATGGACGGCACAAAGGTATTCGTGCGCCTGTGCGGGCGTTGCGCGCAATGTCCATCAAGCCAAGTGACCATGAAAAACCTTGTGGAAGCGAGCTTGCGTCAGTTTGTAGATACGAATATCACTGTAGAAGAGGTTTAACGAGGAAAACTATGTCCATTACATACTTAGACAACAACGCAACAACACAAGTCGCTCCTGAAGTCGTCGAGGCCATGACGCCCTACTTTGGCGCTTACTACGGCAATCCTTCAAGCATGCACAGCTTCGGCGGCAATGTGGGAAAAGCAGTCATAGAAGCGCGCGAGCGCATTGCATCACTTATAAATGCGCATCCTGACGAAGTGCTCATGACATCGTGCGGCACAGAAAGCGATAACACCGCCCTTGTTTCTGCATTAAAAAGCCAGCCTGAAAAGAAACATATTATCACTACAAGAGTAGAGCACCCTGCTGTGCTCAATGTGGCGCGTCACTATGAAACGCTTGGCTATGACGTCACATACTTGTCTGTTGACTTCAAAGGACGTCTTAATCTTGACGAATACAAAGACGCCCTGCGCCCTGATACAGCCCTTGTGTCCATCATGTACGCCAACAACGAAGTGGGGAATATCTACCCTATTGCACAGATGGCACACATGGCGAAGGAACACAATATTGCTTTTCACACCGACGCTGTGCAGGCTGTGGGCAAGGTTGCCATAGACGTACAAAAAATTCCTGTGGACTTTTTAGCGCTGTCTGGGCATAAGCTCCATGCCCCCAAGGGTATTGGGGCACTCTATGTGCGTAAGGGCGCGCGTTTGCGTCCTCTTTTGCTCGGCGGTCACCAAGAACGCGGACGCCGCGCAGGCACGGAAAATGTCCCGTATATTATAGCTTTTGGTAAGGCGGCAGAACTCGCGCAATCACACTTAGAAAACGATAGTGCGCATATTTGCGCACTGCGCGATACATTAGAGCAAGGGATTCTTAGCAACATCACCGACAGTGTTGTCAATGGTGATGCGGAAAACAGACTGGCAAATACATCGAGCATCTCCTTTAAGTATATTGAGGGTGAGGCCATTCTGCTCATGCTCGACCGCTTTGGTATATGCGCAAGTTCCGGTTCGGCGTGCACATCGGGCACCCTTGAGCCGTCTCATGTCCTGCGCGCCATGGGGGTTCCCTTTACATATGCCCACGGCGCTATTCGATTTTCACTCTCGCGCTATACAACCATGGAAGACGTACAGCACACCTTAAACACGCTCCCGACAATTGTTGCGAAATTGCGGGAATTATCCCCGTTTACAGGTTCATAAATTTTATATCATCCACCATATAAACAAAGGGAAAAACATGAAAAACGATGCTGTGTGTGCCCACATTGACGATTGGCTCAAGTTGTGGGATCACGACCCGCTGGGTGGCAAAAAAGCTTTTCAAACATACTACGCCCACCTTAACAGTGCACCCGATGTCGTCTTGGAATTCAATGAGCGCCCAAGCATCAGTTATTCCTTACGGGCGCGCCATACGAAGCAAGAAGAAGGCGAGCTCTTTGTGCTTGTGGATGTTGTAGACGATGAACCAGAGGCGCGTTGGCTCTCCGTATGCTTCTATGCAAGTATGGTAAGTGACCCTCAAGAGCTTGGGGATTTTGTCCCACAAGGCCTCTTAGGGAGTGATGCGCTCTGCTTAAATTTGGAAGATGATGACGCAGACATGGAAATATATATTTTTGAAAGAATAAAAGAAGCTCTTGCGGCGACACTCAAAAAATACACTGGCTAGGCGCTGTTTCTAAATGGGGAAAGCTTTTTTGTTTTTTATTTAAGTTTTTTTCTTGGGAGGAAGACTTTTTTTTCCTAAAAAAGCTTTCCCCCAAGAAAAAAGTCTTCCCCAAACCCCTTTCAAAAAAAAAATTAGATTTTATTCAGCTTCCGCTCCACTTTCAATAGCCGCTTCCGCGTCGCGGGCGACGCGCCTATCTACAAGATCAACAACAGTGTCTGTTTGTGTTTGAATCCATTCGGCAATGGCAGTGCGGTTTGTTTTGTGGTGCTCCCTTTTCGTCATAAGCATCTTGGCGTCTGCTGCGGCTACAAGCTTATGTATGGGCGCGGGTTCATGAGTGGTCGCTGCTCCAAAGGAAATGTAGACAGGTATGTCCTCATGAGCATTCCTCTCCTCGACAGCTTCATACAGCTGCTGGATCATGCTTGTGGCTGTAGCACTGTTACAATTGCTTATAAGAACAGTA
>CAYJGA010000314.1:0-2889 GCA_964369255.1 uncultured Desulfovibrionaceae bacterium | reverse complement strand
ACACAGCCACCACACACATTGCCTACGCCCTTTCAGATACGGCGGCAATTTACCCCATTACTCCCTCTTCCGTGATGGGGGAATTGGCAGACGATTGGGCTGCTGTGGGATTAAAAAACCTCATGGGGCAATCCCTTGTGGTGCGTGAAATGCAGTCAGAGGCAGGTGCTGCGGGTGCCGTGCATGGCTCCTTGGCCGCAGGCGCGCTCACAACCACCTTCACCGCATCCCAAGGGCTCTTGCTCATGGTGCCCAACATGTACAAAATTGCCGGCGAATTATTGCCCGGCGTTTTCCACGTTTCCGCCCGCGCCCTTGCCGCACACGCCCTCTCCATCTTTGGTGACCACCAAGACGTCATGGCGTGCCGCCAAACAGGTTTCGCCTTCCTCGCCTCTGCGTCTGTCCAAGAATGTATGGATTTGGCACTTGTGGCACACCTTTCTTCCATTGATGCGTCCGTGCCCTTCTGTCACTTCTTCGATGGCTTCCGTACCTCGCATGAAGTACAGAAAATCGAAGTCATCGACTATGAAGACATCCGCCCCCTCGTGAATTGGGAAGGCGTCGCAGAGTTCCGCGCCGCCGCCATGAATCCAGAGCACCCGCACATCCGCGGCACCGCGCAAAACCCCGATATTTACTTCCAAAACCGCGAAGCTGCCAACCTTCTTTATGACGCCGTTCCCGGAATCGTCAGCGAAAACATGAAGAAAGTGGCTGCCATCACCGGTCGCAAATACAAGCTCTTTGACTATGTAGGTCACCCAGAAGCCGACCGCGTTGTCATCGCCATGGGCTCTTCCTGTGAAGTTATTGAAGAAACCATCGGCTACTTGAATGAAACACTGGGTCAGCGCGTAGGCCTTGTGAAAGTACGCTTGTTCCGTCCTTTCTCCACAGAGCACTTGCTCCGTGCCATTCCAAGCAGCGCCACCACCATCACTGTGCTTGACCGCACCAAGGAACCCGGCGCCCTTGGCGAGCCATTATATCAAGATGTCTGTACGGCCTATCTTGAGCGCGGCGCCCTTGCGCCCACGCCCACCATCGTGGGTGGTCGCTACGGCCTCGGTTCCAAGGACTTCACCCCCGGCATGGCGAAGGCTGTCTTTGACAATATGCTTTCCGCAGGCCCCAAGAACCACTTCACCGTGGGCATCACCGACGATGTGTCCTTCACATCCCTTGAAGTGGAAGAAGAAATCGACACCGTACCCGCCGGCACTGTCCAGTGCAAGTTCTTCGGCCTTGGCGCCGATGGCACCGTGGGCGCCAACAAGCAAGCCATTAAAATCATCGGCGACAATACAGATATGTATGCACAAGCCTATTTTGCCTATGATTCCAAGAAATCCGGCGGCTTCACCGTCTCTCACTTGCGCTTTGGCAACGAGCCTATCAAATCCTCCTATCTTGTGACGCAAGCTGACTATATCGCGTGCCACAAATCTGCCTATGTCAATCAATACGACGTCTTGGATGGCATCAAAGAAGGCGGAACCTTTGTGCTCAACTCCAATTGGACGCTTGAGGACATGGAAGCCCAGCTTCCTGCTTCCATGAAGCGCGTCATCGCGCGCAAGAAGCTGAAGTTCTACAATGTCGACGCCGTAGCTGTGGCGACGGAAGTGGGTCTTGGCGGTCGCATCAATATGATTATGCAAACCGCATTCTTCAAGCTTGCCAATGTGCTGGACTTTGAAAAGGCTGTGGCACTCCTTAAGGACTCTATCAAGAAGACCTACGGTTCCAAGGGCGACAAAATCGTCAACATGAACATCGCGGCTGTGGATAAGTCCTTAGACGCACTCAAGGAAATTACCTATCCTGACGCATGGCTCACAGCAAAGGATACATGTTGCTCCGGTGCAGGCGCAGCACACGGCTCGTGCGGATGTTCCAGCGGCGACCCCCAATATATCGCCGATGTTGTGCGTCCCATCTTGGCGCAACAAGGCGACAAGTTGCCTGTATCCCTTATGGACCCTGCGGGTTGCATGCCTCTTGGTACGGCGGCCTATGAAAAGCGCGCCGTGGCTATCGCTGTGCCCGAATGGCAGATGAATAATTGTATCCAGTGCTGTCAGTGCTCCTTCGTATGTCCCCATGCCACCATCCGTCCGGTCTTAATTGACGACGAAGAGTTGCAAGACGCGCCTGCCACCTTTGGCACAGTCGAAGCCAAGGGCAAGGAATTGAAGGGCTTGAAGTTCCGTATGCAAGTGTATGCGGAAGACTGCCTCGGCTGCGGTTCGTGCGCGGACGTTTGCCCTGCCAAGGAAAAGGCGCTCATCATGAAGCCTCTTGAGAGCCAGCTTGCAGAGCAAAAAGTCAATTTGGCCTTTGCAGAAAGCCATGTGGAACTCAAGGATGACTTGATGCCCCGCGACACCCTCAAGGGTTCGCAATTCCAACAGCCTCTGCATGAGTTCTCCGGCGCGTGCGCTGGCTGCGGCGAAACTCCTTATGTGAAGTTGCTCACCCAAATGTTCGGCGATCGCATGATTATTGCCAATGCCACGGGCTGCTCCTCCATTTGGGGCGCCTCTTCTCCCACAACGCCGTACACCACCAACAAGGACGGACACGGCCCTGCATGGGGCAACTCCCTCTTTGAGGACGCCGCAGAATTTGGCTTCGGCATCGAAATGGCCTATCAACAGCGTCGTCAAAACCTCGCCAACAACATTCAAGAGCTGCTCGCTGTAGAAGGTCTTGATGCGGGTGTCGCAGAGTCTTGCAAGAACTGGCTCGAAAATATGGAAGAGCCTGAAGAATCCCGCCAGTATGGCATGGAAATTCTTGAAAAACTCCACGGCGTGCATCATCCTTTGGCGCACGAAATATGGCATCAAGACGACCTCTTCACCAAGAAGAGCGTGTGGG
>CAYJGA010000313.1:0-2901 GCA_964369255.1 uncultured Desulfovibrionaceae bacterium | reverse complement strand
CTACAGTACAACCGCGTGACAAATCATTAACAGGCTTATTGAGTCCTTGCAAGACAGGACCTATGGCGACAGCCTGCGCGGCGCGTTGTACGGCCTTATATGTATTGTTGCCCGTGTTCAAGTCGGGGAAAATGAATACAGTGGCACGCCCTGCCACTTGGCTGTTGGGCAATTTTGTCCGTGCGACTTCGGGGTCGATGGCGGCATCGTACTGGATGGGCCCTTCAAGAAGAAGCTCTGGCGCGATTTCCTTGGCGATTTTTGTTGCCTCCACGACAATGTCCACATCTGCGCCCTTTCCGGAGGCGCCGGTGGAGTAGGAAAGCATGGCTACGCGCGGCTCAATGCCAAAGACGCTGGCGGTGTGGGCAGAAGCCACAGCAATCTGCGCCAACTGCTCTGCTGAGGGGTTGGGGTTGACAGCGCAGTCACCGAAGGCGAGGACGCGGTCTTTCAGGCACATGAGGAAGATGGACGACACAATGGAGCAGCCGGGCTTTGTTTTGATAAATTCAAAAGCAGGGCGGATGGTGTGGGCGGTGGTGTTCACTGCGCCGGACACCATGCCATCGGCATGGTTTTTGTGTACCATCATGGTGGCAAAGTAGGTGCAATCGGACATGCGGTCTCTGGCTTGCTCCTCCGTGATGCCCTTGGCCTTGCGCAGTTCGTGATAGGTTTTTGCGTAGTCGTCGAAATCCGGTGAAAGCTCCGGCTGGATGATGCGGGCGCCGGACAAGTCCAAGCCAAGTGAAGCAATGCGCTTGCCCATTTTGTCCGCATTGCCTAGTAATATGACATCTGCCACGCCGCGGCGCAAGAGGATGTCTGTGGCTTGCAAGATGCGGTCTTCTTCCCCTTCGGCGAGGACGATGCGCATTTTTTTGGCGCGCGCGCGTTCGATGAGGTCAAATTCAAACATCATGGGGGTGATGCGTGTGGGCTTTTCGGTAATGACGCGCTTGGCAATTTCCTTCGCATTGACATGACGCTCAAACAGCCCCAGCGCTGTGTTGACCTTCTGCATATTCTCCGGCTCAATGCGTCCGTAGAGCTGTGACAAGACCTGCATGGTGTTGTAGGTGTGGTCTTTTGTCAGCAGGATGGGGACGGGCACGCCCGTCCACCCTTCAAGGAGGGTGCGCACGCTCTTGGGCATGTCGATGCCGCCTGTGAGCAGGACGCCGGAGATGTCGGGATAGGCAGATGATGCGCGCGAGGCTAGCGCCGCAAGAACGATGTCTGCCCTGTCGCCCGGCGTGATGATGAGGTTGTCTTGATTTATGTAGTCAAGAAAATTATGAACTTGCATGGCTGCAATGAGATAGTTCCCCACAAGGGTATCCATGCGCTTTTCCCCGTAGATAACTTCCGCTTTGAGCCATTTTGCCACATCACTCATGGTGGGCTTTCCGAGGGCAGGCTCGTCGCGGACGCTGTACATAAGGGGCTGGCGCTCAGTCTGCTTGCAGGTGACATTCTCGCGCAAGTCGTCTTGTTCCATGACGGAAAAGTCCGCACGATTGATGATGATGGCGAGGATGTCTATGTGTTTTTCTTCGAGCTGGTCAACGACGAGCTGTGTGCTCTCAATGACTTCATCCACGCTCTTACGCGCGCCGTTGCCCACGACGACAACAGTGCTGCCAATATTTGCGGCGATTTCGGTGTTCAGCTCAAATTCAAAGGCGGGGTCTGCGCCGATGAAGTCGGTGCCTTCACAGATGACGATGTCGTGCGTGTCTGCAACAGCGTGATACTTTTCTAAAATATTTGCAAGAAGCTGGTTGCGCTGTCCATGATTGATGAGGTGGCGCGCTTCGTCCAAGGTATAGGCAAAAGTGTCGGCATAGCTTTGTTTGAGTTTGAAGTGAGTGGTCATGAGATGGATGTCATGATCCTTATCGTCAAGCAAGGGTTCGTTGATGATGGGTCTAAAAAAGGCGACCTTTCCCATGTTGCGAGTGAAAAGGTGCATCATACCAAGAACAATGGCAGATTTCCCCGAACGCGGCTCCGTGGCTGTAATATAGACACTTTTATACATGAAAGCTCCATAGCTTCTTATGAATTTCGACGTCAATGCCTATATCTATGAAATGCATGTCAGATGGATGCATTGACGCAAAATCCTGTTGGTGTTGCGCAAGAAGGGGAAGGGATGTTGACAATCCCTTCCCCTTTTTAAGTGCTAACTATTCAACTTCGCCCAATCCTGGCATGGCTGCCAGCATTTTGTAGCGCTTATAGCGCGCCATGCATTGCTTTTCCAATTCCGCCTTTAATGCGGGGGCGTCTTCGGGAGCAACCTTGTCAAGAGCAGCGTAACGGACTTCACCCGCAAGGAAGGCTTGCAGTTCGCCGTTTGGCTCCTTGCTTTCAAAGACGAAGGGGTTTTTCCCTTCCAAAGCAAGTTCGGGATGATAGCGATAGAGAGGCCAATAACCTGTGGTCACTGCCAGCTTGCCTTCTTCCATGGTCTTACCCATGCCCTTGCGGATGCCTTGGTTGATACAAGGCGCATACGCGATAACAAGGGAAGGCCCTTTGTAGGCTTCTGCTTCGCGGAAGGCCTTGAGGGTCTGTTGCTTGTCGGCGCCCATAGAAATGGAGGCCACATAAACATGACCATAGCTCATGGCCATGGCACCCAAGTCCTTCTTGCCAATACGCTTGCCTGCGGCGGCAAATTTGGCGATGGAACCCAGCGGCGTGGCCTTAGATGCCTGACCGCCTGTGTTGGAGTACACTTCTGTATCCATTACGAAGATGTTAATGTCTTCGCCGGATGCCAAGACGTGGTCAAGGCCGCCGTAGCCGATGTCATATGCCCAGCCGTCGCCACCGAACACCCACACGCTCTTCTTGGTGAAGAGGTCGTCTTGATGCCATATTTCGTGC
>CAYJGA010000312.1:0-2906 GCA_964369255.1 uncultured Desulfovibrionaceae bacterium | reverse complement strand
GGGAAAACTTTTTTTTCCTAAAAAAAGTTTTCCCCCAAGAAAAAAAGTTTTCTCCAAACCCCTTTCAAAAAAATAAAATGAGAATGTAGTTATTTGACAAGCATACTCAACAATGACTCCGCATCGTTTTGTAATTGCTTTAAATGCTCCTTGCCGAGAAAGCTTTCTGCATAGACTTTGCAAATATCTTCCGTGCCGGAGGGGCGAATAGCAAACCAACCGTTCTTTGTGGTGATTTTTACACCACCGATAGATGCATTGTTCCCGGGCGCCTTTGTCAACACCTGTTCAATGGCCTCACCGGCAGACTCTGTGATGCTTACCTGTTCGGGAGTGAGCGAAAGAAGGGTGGAGCGCATATGCCCATTGGCAGGGAAGTCGATGCGCTCATAGTAGGCTTCACCAAATTCTTGTACAAGCTGTCCGTAGAGAGCGTCCGGCGATTTGCCTTTTGCTGTCATTTCTGCGGCGAGAAGACATAAAAGGATGCCGTCCTTGTCTGTGCTCCACGGCGTTCCGTCAAAGCGTAAGAAGGACGCACCGGCGCTCTCTTCGCATCCAAGCCCCACAGTGCCATCGTGTAAATAAGGCACGAACCACTTAAAGCCCACAGGTACTTCTATGACTTTGCGCTGCAATGATGCGCCTACTCTGTCAAGCATGGAAGATGTCACCAATGTTTTCCCAATGCCCATACTTGGTGCCCAATCCGAACGAGTATTGCATAAATGAGATGTCGCTGCAGCTAGGTAATGATTCGGATTCATGAGGCCGCGCGGTGTGACAATGCCATGGCGATCAGCATCAGGGTCGCACCCAAAAGCAAGGTCATAGCCGTCCTTGACACTTAAAAGCGCACTCATGGCATAGGCAGAGGAACAATCCATGCGGATTGTTCCGTCCCTGTCACAAGGAACAAATCGAAATGAAGGGTCGCACTCTTTATTGACCATGGTCAAGTTCAATTTATAGTAATCCGCGATAGGTTCCCAGTACGGAAGGCTTGCACCGCCTAAGGGATGGACGCCAAGCTTGACGCCGGAGGCTGCGATAGCTTCCATGTCGAGGACATTTGCGAGATCTTCCACATAGGCGCGCTGCATATCCGCCTCTTGTAAGCCAGCAGAGCGGAGCGCTCTTTCTAGCGGCATACGCCGCACTTCCCTATTATTATTTGCTAATATCTCATTGGCGCGTTCTTCAATAGCCTTTGTCACCGCGCTTTCGGCCGGGCCGCCGTGAGGGGGATTATATTTGAAGCCGCCATCGTGAGGGGGGTTGTGAGAAGGAGTAATGACAATGCCATCTGCTTGGCTGCGGTCATTGTGACGATTCCAAGACAGGATAGCATGAGAAATAACAGGCGTTGGCGTAAAGCCTCCGCCTCGTGCCACGCGCACTTGCACAGCGTTGGCAACGAGCACTTCCAAAGCGGAACGATAGGCCGCTTCCGACAGTGCGTGGGTATCCATCCCTATAAAGAGAGGGCCTTGGATGCCATTTTTTTTGCGCACATCACACACGGCCTGAGTCACAGCGTAGATATGCGCTTCATTAAAACTGCGTTTCAAGGATGTTCCCCGATGCCCCGACGTGCCAAAGGATATCCGTTGCTGCGGCAAGGAAGGAGTGGGGGATTCTGTATAGTAAGACGACATAAGCACAGGTAAATGCACGAGCATTTCTGGCAAGGGCAATGTGCCAGCATGTGGATGCACAGACATAGACTAATACCTCTCATTTGTTTTTTGAAATTCTACCTCTCTTTCGATGGGAATGCAAGCGGGAATGCACGCCTGCGTTATTTACAAAGTCACTGCGCGCACCACGACTGAAGAGGCAGTACTGTGTGCGTGCATATAAACCATGGCAAAAATTTTGCTTTGCAGAACAAAACTCTTCATGTAGTATACAGCCATATTGCGGATATACTACACGAAATAACCTATACACCCTATTTAAGGTTATATAGTTAAAAAAGAATAAAATATGAAAATAATTAACAAAATGAAATCGAACGACAGTGCTGCATTTTCAGCTGAAACACCACGCCAGCCAAGTTCATTGGAATTTGCCTTGGAGCTTATGGGTGGTAAATGGAAGGGACTTCTGCTATACGGCTTGCGAGATGGGCCTGTGCGTTCGGGAGAATTGCAACGCTCTTTGTCCGGCATTGCCAATAAGATGTTTGTACAGACAGCGCGAGAACTTGAAGAGTACGGACTTATCAAGAGACAAGTGCACCCTGTTATACCACCGCGGGTAGACTACGCGTTGACACCGGACGGCGAAGCCCTCTTACCCATTTTTATGCTGCTTTCTCAATGGGGCAAGGCAGCCTTTGAAAAGCAAAAAAAGTCTGTAAAAAAAGGAGAGAACGATGAATAAACCTATGCGCCGTAAAAATAAAGAACGCCGCGATGTGGCATTTATGAACGATGTGCTTACAAGAGCGGACGACATTTATGTGGCCTTTACTTCCGAGAACAGCGAAGAGACGGCTCCGTATGTTATCCCCCTCAACTTTGCGCATATGGACGGAAAAATATATATCCACTGCGCTCTCGAAGGGCGCAAACTTGAGTGTATACGAAAAAATCCGAAGGTAGGGTTCAGTACATCCATAGACGTGCAGATTCTCCGTGAAGAGGCTACGACACATTACAAGTGCGTCGTCGGCACCGGCACAGCGCATATTGTGGAGGACGCGCAAGAAAAAGGCTTGGCACTGGACGCCATTGCCACACACTTCGGGGCAGGATGCGAGATACCTGCGTCACCTAAAAATGTTACTCGTACAGGCATCATCCGCATTGACATTGAAACGCTGTGTGGGAAGGAGTCACCACCTCCCCTCTCCTAGTGCCTTGTCATGGCTAAAAGTTTTTTTTGAAAGGGGTTTGGGG
>CAYJGA010000311.1:0-2913 GCA_964369255.1 uncultured Desulfovibrionaceae bacterium | reverse complement strand
AGAAGAAAAAAAGTTTTCCCCAAACCCCTTTCAAAAAAACTTTTAGACGTGACAAGGCACTAGTCGTGCATGGTGGTGATAAGGCTGCTCAAAGCGGCGCTTTGCGAGGCAAGCGCCTCAATGGCATTGAGGGACTCTGCCATGCTCATGGCACTTTCTGCGGCGAGCTGGTTGACTTCTGTCAGTTGTTCATTGACATCTTGACTGTGGTCGGCTTGCTGGACGCTGGAGGCCGCAATATTCTTTGCGCGTACAGAGGTCTGTTCCACCATATGCATGATGCTCTGAAAAACAGCGCCGGTTTCGTTGACGAGCTGACTTGTCTTTTGCACTTCATTGGCAGATTGATTGACTTGATTGACGCTGACAGTGACACTGTGCTGAATAGTACGAATAGCCTCTTGCACTTGCGTGGTGGAGGACATGGTTTTTTCTGCCAGTTTGCGCACTTCGGCGGCGACCACAGCAAAGCCACGACCGGATTCCCCCGCACGCGCGGCTTCGATGGCAGCGTTGAGAGCGAGAAGGTTTGTCTGATCTGCAATATCACCGATGGTGATGATGACTTCATTGATGGCATTGGCATTGGCATTGAGCTGTTCCATGCCTTCCTTGAGTCTTTGTGATTGCTGCTCCACCTCATAAATGCTCTTCACAGCTTTTTCCACGACACTGGAGCCATTTTCCGCTTCATTTTTTGCTTTTTCTGAAGCTTCTGAGGCTTCTTGCGCCATGGATGCCATGCTGCTCACATCATTATTCATGGTTTCCATGATATTGCTCGCAGTGGAGGCACTGTATGCTTGCCGCTGGGCAATGGCCTCGGACATTTTAAGCTGCTCGCCCAAGGCTTGTGAAGAATTGGCAACTTGTGACGAAATGTGCGTGGCCTGTTCTGCGACATGAAGAATGGTGCGCTGTGTGGCCTTGAAGGCGGAGACATCGGTGATAAGCTGAAGAACTGCGTTGATATTCCGCGTTTTTTCATCAAGCAAGGGGATGGCATTGTATATAATGTCCATTTCCTTTCCTTGAGGATGGGCTTTTGTTTCAGAGCTTTGAGGCTGACGGGTGGCAATGGCTCGTTGGAGGCCATCGTTTGCGCCGTCGTCTTCCCGCTTGAAGAGGTCGCGGCAGAACTTGTCGTGATAGTGGGAACCTACAAGGTCGACGCCCGCGCGGTTCATGTACTTTGTCCGGAGACTGCTGTCGAGGGCAATAACAGGGCTTGGGATGCTGTCAATGACAGAGAGATAGCTGTAAATAATGGCATTTGTTCCATTGACAAGGCTTGCAAATTCTCCGTTGAAGCTCGTTGTATCTGATTGCGCGCGCAGGTCGCCGTGCTTGATGGCGTCTTCAAGGCGTGCGTATTCTGCAATAATACTGCGCAGGACGACACAAATGCTTTGTAAGGACTCTGCAAGCATGCCCATTTCGTCCTTACTTGTTTTCTTGAGGTCACTGTCGAGCTTGCCATTGGCGATGTCGTCGGCAAAGCGCACGGAAACCATGAGTGATTTGCGCATATTAAGCACGCAGAAGCCTGTCACAAGGACGATGATGAGGGTCACAATGGCGGCGATGCCAAAGATGCGTTGCCCAAGGGCAACGCTTGAGGCATTCACTTCCGCAACATCAAGAGCGGCGACCGCAATCCATCCAGTGTCTTTTTGTTCGTCATAATAGGCGAACTTTTCTTCGCCGTTGAGGTCGAAGTTCATATTGCCGGATTTTGTACGCAAAATGGTGGCACCCCATGCAGTGTCGTCAAGGTTCATGCTCAGAACATTTGCAGGATTATTGCTCAAGAAAACACCGCCGTTTCTGTCTGCCACCAAGAAAGAACCTTTGTCGCCCAAGGGCAAGCGCTTACTGAAGGTATCATCAAGAAAGGTTACATTGAAGACAACGCCGATAATATCCCTTGTGCCCGTTTTGAACACAGGCGACGACACGGCGTAGACGACGCGTCCGTTGAATTTGAAGGGTGCGCCTGCGGTGACATGCCCCTGCATCGCGTTTGTGAACATGTAATCATTGGAAAAATTCTTCCCCACAAGGTTCGTTTCTGTGTGACGCAGGACGACGCCCTTGGTGTCAATGATGCCGAGCATGGCGTAGCTATATGTTTTGCGCATGTTGACGATGCGATCGATGGCGCCTTGTGTATTGGCGGCCACTTCTTCCGGCGTTCCTGAAAGATAGGGTTGCAAAAGACCGGTTTGAGAGAGAGAAATGGCATTGAGCACATTAAACTCATGAATGCCGCTGAGTTCAGAAATGGTGTTATTCACAGCCATGATATTGAGCTCTTGCTGTGCCTCGTGCATATTGTGTGAACTCATGCGATATGTGATATAGGCGATGAACACCATGCCCAAGAGAATTATGCTACACATGGGCACAAGAATTTTTGTTGTTACCTTCATAGGGAACCTCCACGGATGAGTCTTACCTAAGCACTATCGGACTATAAGTTAAAGTCCTTAGGGACTCTTTGAGAATTAACATCATAAAGAAGGACTGATTTCATTGCACTTGATGTTTTGGGGCAGAAGGCGCTTTAAGATAACATTGCACATGTTTATATGAATGTTTCGCGCAAGGCGCTTGGCATGCCTAAAGACAAAAAAAGCAGTCAGTCAGTGCTTCCTTAACAGAAAAAAGGGGATTCACCGGCTGTCATGATAAGGCAGGCAAGCTGAGCAAGCAAGGCACGGCGGACTTGCACTCTTTATGAGGCATCAGAAGAGAAACGTTCTTTTTCGCTGTTGTTCGTGGCCTATAACGAGAACAGGGAAAATATGCAAGGCACATTTTCCCTCAAAATAATATTTATTCACGTAGTTCTCATTTGTTTTTTGAAAGGGGTTTGGGGGAAAGCTTTTTTTTCCTAAAAAAAGCTTTCCC
>CAYJGA010000310.1:0-2922 GCA_964369255.1 uncultured Desulfovibrionaceae bacterium | reverse complement strand
TGATGCAATAGTACGTTTCTTAAGTCAATTTGTTCTTAAAAAAATGTCAAAAAACTGCACCTTGTCACCTAATCCTCTTTAATCACTTACGAAGTGCTTTGCTCAAGAGGAGTCCTTTCTCTGGTACGAAGCGCTTTGCGCACTGCTTGGAAGAAAAAGGACACTATGTTTTTGTGAGCCAGCGTTTCAAAATATTGACTGTTTGATCCCAATGGCTCTCTGTGAGTTGAAAAAGGCGCAGCTTCAATTCTTCTGTTTTTCGTGCAGAATCTCGCTGCGCTTGACGTAAGGCCCGTAACTCCGCCAAGGCTTGCTGGTTGCCAGCCTTGGCGGCGATAGTCAATTCTTTAAGCGCGGACTGGTTCGCCATCTTTAATCCATCCTCTCATAATGGCCACCACCTGATCCATATGCTTCTCGGACAAGTTGAATATATGCACCTTCATGGCTTCCACGTCCTTGAAGAGCATCAATTCGTCGTCTGCACCAAAGCCTATACCTTCTTCATCTGTGCGTGCAGCTTCTTCCATCGCTTCGTACAGGGCAAGCTGTTCTTCCGCCGAGGGCAAGCCTTCAAGGCCTTCCACCATTTCACTGGCTTCCACTTTTGGACGGATGAGCGCAAGCACTACGGGGCGAACCACAAGCATCAGGAAGAGGAAGGCCAAGAGTGCGTTGAGTAAGGGCTTACCAAGGCGATCAGCATAGTTCACAATGATGTCGGCCATGTTTGGGTCAGCGGGGGGTACGGAGTCTGTGAAGGGCACAGATGTCACTTGCAGTGAGTCCCCACGGTCTGCGTCAATGCCTACAGCATTTGCCACAAGCGCTTGCACACGTTGCAATTCTTCAGCTGACCTCGGTGTAAATACCCATTTTCCTGCCTCTTTGATATAGAGGCCGTCGATGAGAACAGCCACTGTAATGCGGCGCAGTTCACCTACATTGGAAATGATATTGTGTTCTTCTTTGTTAATTTCGTAGTTCGTCGTGCGTGTTTCACGGCTGCCATTTTGTGTCGATACGGAACCCATGATGCCATCACCGCGGAAGTTCACATCAGGCGAACCGCCTTCAAGGTTTGCTTGGCCTTGTTGTGTTTCTTCACTGCGCTGTTCGGAGCGCACTGCGGTTTGTTCCGGGTCATAAATTTCACGGCGGATTGTCTTTTGACTAAAGTCCATGTCCACATTGACTTTAGAGATGACACGTCCGGGGCCAAAGACAGGCATGAGCATTTCTTCGATACGGCGCTCAAGGGTGCGTTGCACGTTGAGCTTGTGCTCCATTTGCGTGGAGGAGATGCCTGTCAAAGAGTCTTCTTCCGGTTGATACAATACTTGTCCGCCGGTGTCTGTGATGGAAAGGTGCGCTCTGTCAAGACCTTCCACAGACATGAGCATCATGTTCGTAATGGCTTCAATTTCTTTCGCGTTGGGCTTTTCCTTTGTCCCCTTCAGTTTAAGGACAACGGAGGCCGAAGGCTGGAGCTGCTCTTCCACAAAGAGGCTGCGCTGAGGCATGACAAGATGCACGCGGGCGCTCTCTACACTTGGGAAGGCGCTGATGGTGCGAGCCAGTTCGCCTTGCAATGCACGAGTATAGTTGACTTTTTGTACAAAGTCTGTTTGACCGACCTTTGTTTCGTCGAAAATTTCAAAGCCGATGCCTTGACCTACAAGGTTGCCTTCGCCCGCAACTTTAATGCGAAGGTCATAAACTTGCGCCTCTGGCACCATAATACTTGTGCCATTTTCTGTCAATTCATATGGCACATTGCTACTTTGGAGCAGTGTGACGACGCGGTTGGCGTCCTCGTGGCTCAAGTTGGAATACAGGAGCTTGTAGTCTGCTTTGTTAAACCAAATGGTGAGCGCCACAAAGCCTGCTATTGTGATGACAGCTACGCCTCCAATAATCATGCGTTGTGTAACGGAAAATCTGTCCCATAAATCTTTGAAATATTCAGGAATTTGCTTAAAATCTGGCATTTGCATGATTGTACTCCATCAAGAGAAGGGCTAAAAAATTAGAATTGGATACGACTTAATTCTTTGTATGCCTCAAGTACCTTGCCGCGCACAGCAGAGGTAAGGCTCATAGCAACACTGGCCTTTTGCAACGTAATCATGAGCTCATGAACATTTTGGCTACGACCGGATGCAAACTCATCAATGGCATCGGCCTTGGCATGTTGCAAGGACTGCAATTTCTGGAAGCTATTTGCCATGGTGTCAGAAAACGAATTGGGGTTCGCTGTGGGGAGCGTGTTTGCCACATGCTGCTTAATGAAGTCAGAATGCGCACCGAAACTTTCGCCCTTGTCAACAGTGTCACGAACAAGCGATTGGTCAAGCACTTGTGCAAAGCTTGCACCAAGCCCGCCGCCGCTGATGGTGGCCTTCTTAAGATCGGATTCCGCAGTGTCAAAGTTTTGTAAAGCCTTGTCATAAGCTTGAAGTCCATAATTGCTACGCATAACATACTCCTTTATCATTCAAAATTCAGTGTTTAAATACTATTTGCCAATTTCTAAAGCTTTTTGGTACATTTTTTTGACAGCATCCATGGTGGAAACATTGGCTTCATAGTTGCGCTGTGCGACCATAAGGTTTGCCATTTCTTCGACCACGTTGATGTCCGGATAAAAAACATAACCATCTGCATTGGCGTCGGGGTGACCGGGTTCGTACACCTGTTTTAAGGGGCGACCATCCACGGCTACACCCATCACGCGCACGCCTTTGAGTTCACGGTCAAGCGCTGAGCGCATATGCTTGGAAAAAGGATCGTCCACGTCTGTTGCCGCAAGAACCACTGACCGACGACGATATGGGCCACCCATGGGGGTGCGCGTGGTCTTGGCGTTGGCAAGATTCATGGAGATGACATTCATCTGTGTGCGGTCTGCTGTCAAAGCAG
>CAYJGA010000309.1:0-2924 GCA_964369255.1 uncultured Desulfovibrionaceae bacterium | reverse complement strand
TGCACGGACTCAATTTGTGCCCACAAGTTAGCCAAGATACTTTGGTCGTCTTCCCCCACCAGCGCATTGTGTGAAAGTTGAATGGCGATGCGCTTCGACGCTTCCATCGGTTCCGTGATGACAAGCACAATGATGTGCTCAAGACCTGCTTCCATGCTTGCCTTCACGCGATGATTTCCAGACAGTACTTCCAAGGCACCGTTTTCATGCTGATAGCAGAGAGGCACAGATGAGAGCATCTTGTCAGATGCGATATTGTCGCGGAGTTGCCGGAAAGTTTCACGTTTAAAATAACGTGCGTTGTCCTTGAGCAGAGTGAGCTTTGTGGGCGATACGGCCTTGAGCTGTGCAGCATCACCGAAAATATCACGCGATATGGCAGCGAGTGCCGCGTTGTGTTTCTCCATATTGTCTTGCATGTTGTCCTGCATAGTATCCTTCCTTTTATCCATGTTCTGCCTGAGTGTAAGGCGCCAGCATTTGAGGCGAAAGCTGAAAATCCACGATGCACTTGGGGTGCCCACCGCACTTTTTGCACGTTTTCAAATAGATGTACCACCATTTATAGCGCGGACACACGACGAGCAGCTCATCATGCACGCTCTTGCCCGCAAGACTGCGACGAAGGCTGACAATGTCCGGAGCGTCTGCCGGCAGTGGAGCCGATGCCGTGCCCCCTTCCCATTTGCGGCGGTACTTGTCCGCTATGCTTGTGCTGGTCGTGGCATCGTTTGCCCCTTGCGCTGTACCCTGCGCTACGTCCTGCGCGACACCCTGAATGGCAGCAGCGGGCGATGTCCCTCTGGTATGCGTTTGTATGTCCCCCTTCCTTTCAATCTCTTCCATCTCAGTATTGGGGCTTGCCCCCGCCCCCCCAGAAGACACACAGACCAGCGATGCGTCCAGCTGCCCGCGGGTCGGCTCTTGTATCGACTGTTCATGTGTCGATTTTTGACCTTGAGCGTGCGCCTGTTGCTCTTTGGGCGGCAAAGCTATGCTTGGAGGCATGGCGGCGGCAATCCACTCGTGCATATCCTCGCCAAGCTGGAAGGCGTCGCCCGGGTCTTTGCCGTCGGGCGTTGGCCAGCGCTTGGCGTGGGTGTATTGCTCTTGCCACCAGTCCACACCCTCGGCGCCGGCATCGTCATAATCCAGCGCGATGAGAATACGGGCGCATTGTTGCAAGAGCGCATGGGCATGGACGTCGGGCTTGCCGCGGTTCGTGCGTACTGCCAAGGCGCCCACGTGGCCACCGCTCGTGTGATGGATGAGCATGGCGTCAAGTTCTGCCTCCACAACAAAGAACGCGCTCAAATGCACAGGCCTCGACGGCATGAGCAACAGCGGTGCGCGGCTGGATCCCTCAAGCTCCATGTACTTAGGCGGCGTTCTGCCGTTGGGCATGGCTTGCAAGTCTTCCGCGTGCCGACGGATGCGGAGATTTGTCACGTTCCCCTGTAAATCCACAGACGGAATCACGATGCCACGCGGGATAAAGAGCTTCTTGGGCGTGCCGTCGGGCTTTGTCTTGGCCTCAAGGCCGAGGGCTTCGCGACTGCGAAAGCGCCCAAAGGTACACTTGCCTTCGGGTGGAAGGTAGCCGATGCCGTAGGCCGTGACGGCGGATGGGCTGATGCCGCGCTGCGCAAGCCACGCCATGGCCTGTGCTGCTGCCTGTGTTTGACTGTGGATGTGGCCTTGTGCTTCTGCCAAAAGCTTTGCGGCATACTCTCGCCATTTGTCACCGGGCGTCTCAAGGGCGCGTGGTTCAAAGGTGGGGGAGTGGTCAGCGTGTCGCGCTGCGGCAGGGCGGCGGTATGCATGAGCGATCCCGTGTCGCGCCCTGCTACCCTTGCTCCCTTCAGGCGTGATACCAAACTCTCGCAAAGCGTCCTTGAAGCCCATGCCCTCAACCTCCATGAGGTAGGCGATGGAATCACCACTCTTGCCGCACTGCCGACACCACCAAACACCGTCAAGCCCATGTTTCCGGCACGCCTCGCCGAGGTTCTCACGTTTGTGTGGCCACACCACAAAACGGTCAGACTTGCCCGGCTCCCCGCCACACAAAGGGCATGGGCCGTTAAAGCCGTCACCTTGGCGCCTCACTGCGCGGCCAAAACGGCCTTCATAGAGTGTGAGTAAGTTCATATCCGTCCACTCCCGTCCATTTTTATTTTTTCTCTATTCTTCTTATATGCTTATTTTACTAGTATTTTATTGTTGTGGTATGTATAATGGACGCATGGACGGATATGTGTATAGCCACAGACGTGTGTGTGGGTGCGAGTGCGCACACACGGTGATATGTGCTGGTTTCCCGTCCAACCGTCCAAAAATATTTTTTCCTTTCATGTCAATAACATATAATTCCCATGTGCGGAAGCATGTGGAAGGATCGATAAATTCTTAGTCATCATTCTTGTTCTCCATTTCTTCAATACCAATGGGACTCAAGCGAAGGCCAAGCCATTTTTTTCCATTACTCCGCTTGCTTGGTATCTTTTTCTTAGCAACCGCTTCAGAAAATTTCTTCACAGACACGCTGTATCGCTTGTCACGGTTCTTAGCGTACCAGATGCAAAATGCCTCGTGCAGTTCTGACGCACCGATGCGCCACTGGTATTGGCTAATGTCTGTGCAATATTCTTCACGTTCACACCATTCATCAAGGAAAGCTCCCACATCATCCCATGTAGCGCGTTGCTCGTTCGTCCACTCCTTCACCTTCTCTGGAACATTGAGGCCGTTGCGTAAGTATTCCATAGCGCCTTGAACAAGACGCACAAGAACGCCCTTGGCCTCAGCAAACAATCGCTCTTCAAGATGTTTGTCGGCTTTCCGCTGGTGAGGCTCTTTCGGGTCGTCCACAAATGAGAGTGGCCATTTGATTATGAGGGCGCGTGACCAGAAGGCCGCGTCAT
>CAYJGA010000308.1:0-2938 GCA_964369255.1 uncultured Desulfovibrionaceae bacterium | reverse complement strand
CAAGAAAAAACTTGAACAAAAAATAAAATCCAAAAAAAGCTTTCCCCCAAACCTCTTCAAAAAAATCTCTTTATTTAGAAGCAGCCCCTAAGGCGTTTCTACATCTCGCGCATTGGCGATTTTTACGCCAAATTCGGCAACGTTTGCTGGCGGATTGTAAATAACTACCATAAAGGGCACTTGCCCTCCATTGGGAACCTTTGTATTGCGTGTCAATATTTCAATCTGGTTTGAGAGAAAAGCTTCGAGCTCATCCTCGCCCAGTACTTGGAGCTGAAATATGGACAAGGTCGTTCCCGCGAGCTGCTTTTTCGACATCAATATATTCTTATTTTTATCGTAAATAGCCGCTTCGACCTCAATAAATTCCTTAGGCTCGGGAAATTCATTCACCACCTTGCCTTCGATGACAAAGATGGGGCCGATTTTCTCGTTTTCAACGTAGTATTGACGCACATTGCGCATGGTCATGAGCTTTACATTTTCCGCGCGCTCTGCACTGTCTACTTCGCTCGTGCCAAGCGAGCCTTGCATATACCACCATGCGCCAGCACCGCCGCCGACCAAGAGCAGCAGGAAGAGTAAAATAGGAACGAGCTTCGATTTCTTTTTCTTTCTTCTTCTACTGCTTCCACCACCTGAGCCTTCATTGTCTAAGTCGAGACTCATGCTTGAGCCGCCCCCATGAGAAGCGGGTTCGCTCTCTGACTCTTGCGGTCGTGGGGGTGCGCGTCGACGCTGTGGAGGCTCCGCAGGAGCAGGAGCTGTGTCTTGCGCTGCGGCAGGGTCGGGCAGCGTAAACACATGCTTACACTGCGAACAACGCAACTTCGCACCCGGGCGCGCCACATTATCCGGAAGGTTGAATCTGCTTGAACAGTCAGGGCATTGTATTTCC
This sequence comes from uncultured Desulfovibrionaceae bacterium, assembly GCA_964369255.1. Taxonomy (GTDB): domain Bacteria; phylum Desulfobacterota; class Desulfovibrionia; order Desulfovibrionales; family Desulfovibrionaceae; genus CAYJAD01. The sequence goes on along the minus strand of CAYJGA010000308.1, from coordinate 2,040 downwards.
ATAGCTACTTCTCACAAATCTTAAAAATGCTCAGTTCTATACAATGTACTTGCACGCGCGCACAGAGATAACTTCCGTCACAATGCAGCACAAGTACTTATTCTACAACAATCTCATACAAAGCAGGAAGGTTACGATATCTTTCCGCATAGTCAAGACCATAACCCACCAAAAAACCACTTTCGACTTGAAAACCTGTGAAATCGGGGAACACATTCAAGGTACGTCGTTCACTTTTATCAATGAGTGCTGCCATCCGTAAGGATGCAACAGGACGCTCACGAAATTTTTTAAATAAAAAATCCAGACTGCACCCTGAATCTACAATATCTTCCACAAAAAGTACATGTTTCCCTTCAAGGCAAAGATCTACATCCTTTGTGAAACTAATGCTCCCGCACGAAACGTCCGATTCCCCATAGCTCGCAAGGCGGACAAAATCCAGCTCTACGTGTGGTTTTTTAAGAGCGCGAGCAAGATCAGCAAAAAACATGCACGCCCCCTTTAAAACACCCACCAACACCAATGGCTCATCTCCATAGGTTTCATCAATGGCTTGCGCCATGCGACGAACCTCTGTGTCAATGGATTCTGCGGAAATAACAAGGCGTAATGTATCAGTTTTCATCTGTATGTCCTTTTGTATGTGCTCAATCGCCATCGTCAAAAGTTATGCTTGCGCCTGTGGTATTTCCAATATAACAGCCGTCTCATCGCAATCTGGATACTTGGGGCAATGCACACAATCTGCCCAAATTTTCTGCGGCAAAACATCCTTATCAACAACGCGGAAATCAAGGTGTTTGAAAAAGACTTCTTGATATGTCAGCGCAAAAATTGTGGAAATCCCAAGCTCATGACAGTCACTGAGGCACTGGTGCACAAGGCGACGCCCGATGCCCTGCTTTCGCAAACTCTCATCCACAACAAGAGAACATATTTCTGCCAAGTCGTCCCACATGGGCGACAAAGCACAACAAGCAAGGATAGTGCCATCGCTGTTTTCTGCAACATAAAAATCGCGAATGTGTCTGTATAAGTGACTCAACGCCCGCGGCAATAAAAGCCCTTGCTTTGCACACACCATCAATAAACCGTGTATAGCCTTCACATCCTTCATGTGTGCCTTACGAATAAGCAAATTTTCCATTTCTATTTTGACCCCAAATTTCACCGACCTAAAAGGTCATCCATAAGACGAGTAAGTTCGTCTTCCGAAACAAATCCGGCAGCGTTGACCACAATGTCCACATTTTGGTCAAAAACAACATTATGCGGAATGCTCTGGACATTAAAAAGTCTTGTTACGTCTGAGCCTGCACGCACCACAGGATAATCTATGCCCATATCGCGCACAAATTTCTTCAAAGGCGCCGCGCTCTTATCCACAGAAAGCCCCACAATAAACACTTTATCCTTTCCGTATTTCTTGCGTAAAGCTACAAGCCCGGGAATTTCTTTCTTGCACGGAGGGCACCATGTGGCAAAAAAGTTCAATATCACAATTTTACCGCTATGCGGTTCAAGCATGGCAACGAGTTGATCCTCATTGACAGTTTTAATAGACGTATTGCTGGCAGCAGAGCTTTGCGCGCTTACACCGACACATAAACAAAAACACACACAAAGCAATGCTAAATATTTCGAAACCGTATTCATAACTCTTTCCTATAATAAAGATTTCGCAAGGCGTACTGCACCCACAGCATCCGCAGAGTAGCCATGCGCACCGATGGTATCCGCAAAATGTTGTGTCACCACGGCGCCCCCAACCATCACTTTGTATGTGAGATTGTTTTCCTTTACAAGTTTTATGGTGTCTTCCATACGCACCATCGTTGTCGTCATAAGAGCAGAAAGACCTATAATACTTGCATTATGCTCTTTTGCACACTGTATAATATCTTCCGCCTTCACATCCTTGCCGGCATCCACCACATCGAAGCCGTGATTTCCAAGCAAGAGCGCCACAATATTTTTTCCAATATCGTGAATATCCCCTTCCACTGTTGCCAAAACAATGACGGGGCGCGCTTCTTC
>CAYJGA010000307.1:0-2983 GCA_964369255.1 uncultured Desulfovibrionaceae bacterium | reverse complement strand
CCATTGATATTCAGTGGCGGCGGTGAGTTTTGGCCTTGCCTTGGGTGTTGCATCAAGTAGGGTGAGGCCAAAGCAGTGTAAAGTGATGCGATAGGTTGTGTATCCATGCTTAATGATGCCATAATCATGCGTAATTCCCACACGAAAACCTGTTTCCTCGGCAAATTCGCGCACGATGGCTTGCTCTGGATTTTCGCCCGCTTCAATGCGCCCACCGGGAAATTCCCACAAACTCGCCCACACCCCTTCCGGCAAGCGTTTTTGCGTGAAGACAGTGTCGCCTTGCCACAAGACGCCCGTCACCACATGGAGCGGCGTGATGACGCTTTTACGACCGGGCACGGGGCGCTCGTTGGCAATGCCTAAACGATGACTTTCACAGATGTCTTGCATGGGGCACTGGTCACACAAAGGCTTCTTTCGACACACAAGGGCGCCCAGCTCCATGAGAGCTTCATTGTGCTGCTGGATGTAGCCGTCTTCATTGGCAAGGGCAAGCTCCAGCGCAAGTGCGCGCAATCTGCCGGCAGCCGGTTCTTGCTTCACGGGGCTGTCAATATCGAAAATACGCGCAAGAACACGCTCCACATTGGCATCAATGCACGGTAATTTGTGCCCGAAGGCCATGCTGGCGATGGCGCCTGTGGTGTAGGGGCCAATGCCCGGCAGAGCGCGTATGGCTTCAATATCAGAAGGGAAGACGCCGCCGTACATGTCCACAATCTGCTTGGCGGCCTTGTGGATATGCCGCGCGCGGGAATAGTATCCAAGCCCTTCCCACGCGTGGAGAATTTCTTCTTCAGAAGCACTTGCCACGTGGTTTACTGTGGGAAAACGTGCCATCCAGCGTTGAAAATAGGCAATGCCGCGCTCCACTTGTGTTTGTTGCAACATCACTTCAGAAATCCATACTTTATAAGGCGTGCGCTGTTCTCGCCACGGCAAAGTGCGTTCATTTTTTGCGAACCATGGCAAAAGCAGGGCGGAAAAGGCCTTTATTTTGTTTGCATCTTTCATTTTGTTAGTATATAGCCTTAGGCTGTGTGAGAGTGTTACTTTCCATCGTGTAGTTTTCACAAATTTTTTTTAATGTCAAGATATAAGGAGCACAGGTGGCACATCCATCCGACAAAGACTCAAGTGTCTTAGGCGCCAACGCATTAGGCCCAGACGCAGACACATTGGACGCAGACACATTGGACGCAGGCACATTGGACGCAGGCACATTTGACGTAAACACCACAAAAAGCCAAGACGAAACCACCCATCTGCGCACCCTCGGCACAGGCAAAATGCCACCCATTCACGGGGCTCCCGGCCTTGCGTACTTGGAGTCTTTCCGCAATACCTGCCCGCAGCGCGATTACATTGTGAGTATCAGCTATCCGGAATTTACCTCCTTGTGTCCTGTGACAGGACAACCGGATCTTGGCACAATTGTCATGGAATACGTCCCTGATGAGCGTTGTGTGGAGTCAAAAAGTTTTAAACTTTATATGTTTGCCTACAGGAACCACCAGACATTTATGGAAACGCTTACAAATGACATGCTCGACCATATGTGGGAGCTGCTTGAGCCTCGCTGGTGTCGTATTAAGGGATTATTCGTGCCCCGCGGTGGCACCTGCATCCGCGTATTTGCAGAACGCTTTAAGGAGCTTGCGCCGGAGCGCCAGAGCGCTCTACGACAAATTGTGCAAGATTGGAAGCAAGAAGCCAAATAATTTAAAATTCATACAAAGTCTTACTTAGGAGGAATGCAATGTCAAAAATGAAAATGGCTCTCCCCATGCAAATGAGCATCGGCCTTGTGCTCGGTGTTATCGCCGGTGTCATTGCGCAGGATTCGACCCTTGGCACCACAGTTTTCAAGCCCATGGGCGATATTTTTATCCGTCTTATTCGCATGGTCGTTGTGCCCTTGGTCTTCACGACCCTTGTGGCAGGTGCGGCGAGCGTTGGTGACACGGCAAAGCTTGGCAGGCTTGCCACGAAAACATTGATGTTCTATCTTTTCACCACAGCCGCCGCAGTGACGATTGGTTTGCTTCTTGCGAATGTGACGCAGCCCGGTGTCGGGCTCAACCTTACCCTTGAGGGTTTGAAGGCCAAGGAAGTGACGCCTCCCGGCCTTACAGAAACGCTCATCAACCTCATCCCGTTGAATCCCATGGAGGCCATGGCCAAGGGGAACATGCTGCAGCTTATTGTCTTTGCAGTAATTTTTGGGTTCTCTCTGAGTACACTTGGTGAGCATGGTCGCCCTGTACAGCGTTTCTTTGAAATTTGCGGCGATGTTATGATCAAGCTCACCGGCTATGTGATGCTCTACGCACCGATTGGTGTCTTTGGACTCATCGCTTATACGGTCACTCGACACGGCCTTGCGGTGCTCCTGCCCCTTGCCAAGGTCATCGTCATTATGTATGTGGGCTGCCTCTTGCTGTTTTTCTTGGTGTACACTCCTATCCTCAAGATATTCGTGCGCTTGCCGCTTTCCCAATTCTTCCGCGGCATGGCGGAGCCGCTTATTGTTGCCTTCACGACATGCTCAAGCGCTGCGGCCTTGCCTAGCAATATGGCCTCTGCGGAAAAGCTTGGCGCCTCACGCGTTGTGACGAGTTTCAGTATGCCCCTTGGCAATACTATCAATATGGATGGCACGTCCCTTTATATGGGTATTTGCGCAATTTTTGTGGCGCAGGTGTATGGGATTGACTTGGCCTTTACGGATCAGCTCACTATCATACTTATGGCGATTCTTGCGGCGGTGGGCACTATGGGCGTCCCCGGCGCGGGTCTTGTGATGATGAGCATTGTCTTTGTGCAGGTGGGTATTCCTTTGGAAGGCGTGGCACTTATCGCCGCCGTTGACCGTATTCTTGACATGGCAAGAACGCCTATGAATGTTCTTGGCGATGCCATTGCAGCGCTCTTTGTTTCGCGCGCCGAGGGTGTCCTCAAGGATGCAAAGAAGGATACA
>CAYJGA010000306.1:0-3000 GCA_964369255.1 uncultured Desulfovibrionaceae bacterium | reverse complement strand
TTGGAAGCACTATTTCAACCTATAACTTGAGGCTGTACCTATGTTAATTAAAAAACCATTTCTTTGTGCATGTGGCGCGGCAGCATGTATCATCGCCTTGAGTGCGCACCTTATGGCTGCGCCTGCTGCCTTGTATCAAATAAGTGAAGATAACCATCCAAGCGGGACGCCCGTCCCTGTCATAGATACGATTATGTCTGTTATTCGGACGCACAAAGCTTTGAAGTCCATACAGGAAAATCGTGTTGTTGCAGAGTATGAGCTTGAGCGTTCCGAAGCTGGCTACGGGCCACGCGTGGATTTGACGGGCAATGCCGGCGGCGCTGTTATGAATAACAGCACGACGCGTGCGCTTGGCAAGGATACAGGTATGTACGGCGTTGGGCAGGTGCGCTTGCTTTTGACGCAGCCCATATGGGACGGCTATGCCACGCGCAGTCGTGTGCGCTCAAGCCAAGCTTTGCTTGACTCCGTCACAAGCCGTGTCATCGACAATGCCACGTCCTTGGCTTTGGAAGGGATTATTGCGCACGTCGACCTTATCTGGCGCAGGAAAAACCTTGAACTTGCCGAAACCAATGTGACGACACACGAAAAGATTTTGGCACTGACCCGTGACCGCGAAGCTTCCGGTGCGGATACCCTCGCCAACGTCACCCAAACGCAAGGTCGTTTGACCAATGCCATGAGCACCCTTGAAACGAACAAGGCTTCCTTGCGTCAAGGCGAAGATTCTTATCGTCGTTTGACGGAAATGGCTCCGCCGCCTTCTTTGGGGCCTGTGGCTGTGCCATTGACCATGTTTACGAGTCCGGAAGAGATACTGGCTATCGCCAAGACAACGAACCCTAAGGTCGTTGCCTATCTTGCAGACGTGCGCACAGCGCAAGCAAATAAGGAACTGTCAGAGTCGGCATATCACCCTGTCATTAACCTTGAGGCCGGTCCAAGCTACAGCGACTATGGGTATAACCAATTTGGTGAGAGCTGGAGCGCGGGCGTGGACGTGCTTGGGACGATGACGTGGAATATTTTCAACAGCGGTGCTGATAAGGCTGCCACAGAAGCGTCTGCGGCTCGTGTGCGTGAGGCGCGCCAGACAGCGTATAACTTCTTAGACGACCTGCGTTTGCAAGTGCTGAATTCTTGGACAGACTATCAGAGTGCCATTGCACAGCTCTCCTTTCATGAAGAGGCCATGGGCTACAACTTGCAGACACGGGACTTCTACATGGAGCAATTCTTGATTGGTCAGCGTACCCTTCTTGATGTGCTTGATGCAGAGAGTGAACTGTATAACTCAGAAGTGCAAGCTATTACAGCGCGCGCGAATATTATCATCAGTGCGTACACCTTGTACGCTCTTTCGGGTCTTCTTTTGCCTGAGTTGAAAATTGAGCCAAAGCAAGTCTTGATTAGGCCGGATGCAGGGCGTGAAGTCCAATAGGGTGCTGATGATGCGCGACTAGGTATGTGCTGCTTCTTGTCTAAATGCTAAGGGCGCTCTGTGCAAAAATGCACGGGGCGCCTTTTGAAATTGTACAGCATTCTTTCCCTCCCACTCTATGCCTTTTAAGAAATTCTTGAGCCGAAACAAAGCACCAACCACCACCTTGTAAGCACTAAAAGTGTAATTTTGAAATCTGACTCGCTTTAGGCATTCACCTCAAATGTTTTTTTGAATTTCCCATCCGAAAGCGTCGATTGCCTAGTTAAGTTGCTGGTTTTTTTGAGATGTGTTTTTGGGGAAGACTTTTTTCTAAAAGAGTTTTCCTCCAATAAAAAAACTTAAAAAAAAGAAAAAGAAATAACAAAAGTCTTTCCCAAACTGCTTTCAAAAAAACAATGACGTGTCTCTTTGCTTGTCTTGCGTCAGATTTCCCTTGCTATTCGTCTGTGTCTGTATGTATATGCGACATTCGCAGAGAGTTTTTGTTCTTGGAACGAGTGAACAGCTTCCTGAGCGGGGCAATGTCTTTCGAGATATGTGTGAGGGGAGGGCTTTGTTGTTCTTTTTATAAGTTTCTAGAATTTAATACGAAAAAAAATTGATATTTTTATTCGCGCAAGATTGTTTACCTATTGAAAAAATTGATATTTTTAAATGTCAATCTTTTTATGAGGCTTTTTTGAACCCTCTCTGAGAGTATCTGGGGATAACATGTCGCATTGTCTGGATTTTTTCGTGACTTTAGGGCAAAAAAAATATTTTTTTGCATTTTTAAAAACATAATAATTTTAGTTGTTTGTAAAAAGAAATCCATAAAGAAAATGTCACTTTTAGTTGACATGCGTCGTTTTTGTCCTTAATGTGAAAGCAAGCCAAAGGAACACTTGCCCCGGAGCGCTGCCGTTGAGATTTTTTCTTGATGCTGGTGGAAAGCTAGATATGCTGCGTGTGGAGAATGTGTCAGTGTCTGCCTTACACTTTTGGCTTTGTCTATCAAGCAGACCATGACGACTCACTATGCATTTTTAGGGGAAGGGATTTAGAAGTAGGTATTATGCTAAAGAAGACATTGGATATAAAGACAGAAACGCCAAGTGCTGCCCGTAATGCTGTTACAATGCTTACGGAGCGTGTTGCGGGGGGAGTTTCTGCGCCTTTGCATCGTGAAGTGCGCAAGAGTGTGGGTGGAACGTCGTATGCGAAACAGAGCCATGTGGAAGAATCCTTGTCTTCACTAGGAAAAACACAGACTTTTTCTGCCTTGCGTCACTCAAATGATGACGGAACCGTACAGTTTCGTGATAAACACGATACAGCTTTTCATGCTGCACCTGTGCGTCGGCAAAACGCGTCACACAGGGAAGCGTACTCTGCTCGTTATGCACAGAAAGGATTTTCAACTCTGTCTCAAGAGCAGGATATTGCAGCAGAAGTGCGTGCTGCCAAGACAAAAGCTGCTGCAATGCTGGCAGCCAAATCTCTTGTGAAGAGCGAGCCAGTGTCTGCTCAAGTGCCATATGAAGGTTCACAGCGTCATGCAGCGGAAACTG
>CAYJGA010000305.1:0-3006 GCA_964369255.1 uncultured Desulfovibrionaceae bacterium | reverse complement strand
CGCGAGGGGCTTTGCCAAGGAGGAGCAGTTCTTGTGCTGTGGAAGCGGCGGGTGCTGTTTTGTCCACATCCGTGGCTGTCATAACAGCAATGGCATTGAAGCGTTCACAAATGGAACGGCAAATACGACGCCCGGGGATGCCGCGATTGGCAACTAAGATGGCTTTGCCCTTTAAGTACGCTTGTACTTCCTCAAAAGTTGTCATGGTTGGAGGTGTTTGGGGGGCAAAAAATTGCATATCCACGTCATTCATCGTTTTCGTCCTTATTCTCATGCTGTTATGAAAAACGCGCGGCAGATGTCAGACTGCCGCTGAAAAAAAATACGTCTTGAGTCTGTGAAACCTGTCTATCGCCTATGTCGCCTGTACATTCACAATCCACTGAGAGCACAAGTTCGCCCGAAGCACCGAGGCCGCGCAGTATTCCGATGACAGGCGCTGTGTCGCCATCATCAAGTTTGACAAGACTGTTCTTCCATAATAAACGCTCGTCGACCGCGCCTCTCCAGTCGAAGGCAATAGGCAAGTGCTCTCCATAACAAAAAATCAGACGATAGACAAGATGCAACCAGAGACGCTCAACAAAGGGGCATGTGTCAATAAAAGTATCTTCATTACAAGGCATTATTTGCAAATCTTGCGCGTTTTTCACAGGTAAAACGCCGGCAGGCAGTGCAAAATTTTCTCGTAAAAATGAATTTTCCGGCGCAGAACTGATATTGAGGCCAATGCCGGCAATAATGACGCCGTTGCGCTCCTCTAAAAGAATGCCGCCCACCTTCGATATGTCGTGAGCTGTGCAGTGCACGATGTCGTTGGGCCATTTGAGGTGTAATTCTATGTTCATGTGTGAAAAAGCACGCAGGAGCAGCGCTGTCACAGCAGGAGCCGCGGCAAGTGTCGTAAAGGGATTTTGTGCGGGCAAGCGCAGCGCGGCAAAGACATTCCCCTTGGGAGAATACCATGGACGACGGCTTTGTCCGCGTCCTGCGCTTTGTGTGTGTGCCAGCACAGAGCCCCAGACGGGGAGTGCATCGCGCGACACGAGGTACCACGCGTCGTCAAGAACGGACGTGGTGCTTTCGGTGACAAAAACCGATGCATTCTCGTCCTCGTTCATGCGCCATGAATACCATTGGCGCTCTGTATCATCCTCAAAGCCGATACTTTGCTTTTGAGCCAAAATGTGCAATGCTCTCTCCATGAAATTATATATTGTTGGCGGCGCGGTGCGCGACATTCTTTTGGGCAAAACGCCCACCGATGTGGATATGGCCTTTGAAGGCGCCCATGAGCATGTGGAAGATATAGTTCACATCGTGGGAAAGAGTGTCCGTGTATTTCTCTGCCAAGGATGCGAATATACACCGCTCAAGGGCAATTCTATCCTCGAGGACTTACACAGCCGCGACCTCACTATCAATGCCATGGCGCTGCCCCTTGGTGCTGAAGACGGTTGCTTTTATGCGCATCCCTTGGCATTGCATGATATGGCGCAAGGTGTATTGCGCCCCGCGTCAGACACGTCTTTTTTTGACGACCCTTTGCGTGTGTATCGTGTGGCGCGCTTTGCGGCGACATTAACACATACGACGTCACACACAGCAACACTGGCGCCATCGCCGATGTCGGGCGCACAATTTTCTGTCCATGACAGTGCTATTATGCAAGGACAGGCGGTCATCCGTCAAGGCTTACATGCGAATGTCCCTGTCGAACGCGTAGGGCGAGAGTTCGTAAAGGCCTTGCATGGCGCATATCCTGTACGATTTTTTGATGTGCTCGTGCGGATGGGCGCTCTTACACCGTGGTTTCAAGAAATAACAACAGAGCATGTTGCATTGTTGCGACACATTCAAGGCGCGTGCGCCCTGACACAGTGGTTGTGTGTGTGCGCGCCTTTTGCGCGGCAGCGCGACACGAAGGCCGCGCTTGCCTTGGCAACACGCCTGCGATTGTCCAAAAAATATGCGGACAGTGGGCGTATTATGGCTGCATATCACACAGCGGCCTTACACTACTCTGCGCTTTCGCTCCAAGAACGATGCGAGCTGCTCTGTCATGTCGACAAGTGCCATTTAAGCCACGTTTTTTGGAATACTGCCCTGCATCCTGAAAGTGAAAAGGCCTTGCGCGCCTTGGCACTCATAAAAAGCGTGTGTCTTCCTGAAAAATGGCGTAACAAGGGCGCACGTTCAGGGCAATACTTACGGGCGCTGCAATGCGAAGTGTTGCGCTCTGCGTCCTTATCAAGCTGTTGAAAAAAGGCAAGCTGCATCGTCAGCACCAAAAAAGCATTATCCAAATCCCTGTTAAAAAAAACAAAATGAGAATGCTATGAACACAGCTTGCCTTGTGTGGCATTTATGGTTATGAATGGGCACGAAGATGACGAAAATATATTTACTCCCCCATATCTCATAATGAGGTTATTATGACACAACTTACCATAGCCACCCGTGGCAGCCAACTTGCCCTGTGGCAGGCCGAACATATAAAATCACTCTTGGAAGCGCAACACCCTGAGCTGCGCGTGGAGCTTTTGCGCATCAAAACAAAGGGAGACATCATCCTTGACGTGCCACTTGCAAAAGTCGGTGGCAAGGGACTTTTTGTCAAAGAAATAGAGGAGGCTCTTCTTGATGGACGCGCAGACCTTGCCGTCCACAGCATGAAGGATGTCCCCATGGAATTACCGGAGGGGCTCATACTTGGCTGTGTGCCGGAGCGCGAAGTGTCTCACGATGTCCTCCTGTCTGCACAATACGCCTCCCTTGATGCTTTGCCACAAGGCGCCCATGTGGGCACAAGCTCCTTGCGTCGCCAAGCGCAGCTTTTAGCACTGCGTCCCGATTTACGCATCTCATCCCTCCGCGGCAATGTAGACACACGCGTGCGCAAGCTTATGGAAGGGCAATACGAGGCCATCGTCCTCGCAGGCGCCGGCGTCAAACGTCTTGGTATCACCACACCCCATATGTATGCCTTCGACACAGATGCCTTCG
>CAYJGA010000304.1:0-3009 GCA_964369255.1 uncultured Desulfovibrionaceae bacterium | reverse complement strand
TAATCTCCCAGAACACAAAGAATGTCAGCAAATTGTGCGCAGAGGCCATGCCAATGAGGCCGCCGCACATACACAAAAAGACGACATAAAAGCGCCACTGCGTATGACTGTGATCCATATAGCTTGCCGCGTATATCATGTTCAAAGCGCCCATCAAGGGCACAAGGAGCGCAAAGGCAAAAGAAAGCGTATCAAGGTCGCGCCCAAATATGACCACCAAGGCCGCTGTCAGCACCAAGACCGCCGCCGTGGCAAGGGCGCCGCCCTTGGGCTTTTCTATGAAGAGCAAGGGCATACTGATGCCCATAAAGGGCATCAGCACATACCACGGCCACGAAATATCCACAGCGCGCAAGGCAGCCTCTGCCACGGGCGTGATGGTGAGGAATTGGCTTGCCACGGCCCCTGCCAAGGCCACTATCCCCCCAAGGAGTCCTGCTCCGGAAAATGCTGTTCCGGAAAATTCCGCGTCAAAAAGTTCTGCACCGGGAAGCCCCGTCCCCACAAGTCCTGTCCCTAACAGTCCGCTTTCAGAAAGCCCCGCAAAGCCCTGCGGAAAAAGTCCCAAGAACAGCGTCGCCCCCGCAAGCACGCCCAGCGCGCCATTCATGCACACAGACGCGCACCTCGTGAGCGGTCGTAAAGCAGGGAGGGAATCAGGGCGGCGCTCAAACACAAGCACACGCAATATGCGCACATAGTACACCGCACCCACAAGCGAACCCACCATGAGCACACAGGCCATGAACAGCGCCCCCTGCTCAAGAAGTGCTTGTAACATAAGATACTTGCCAAAAAATCCCGCAAAGGGCGGCAAGCCCATGATGGCAATAAGACCTACAGCCATACAAGCCACAGTCCATGGCATCTGCGCGCCAAGGCCACGCAAGTCCGTAAGCGTCCTGCTGCCTGTACGCATAATACATACGCCCGCGCCAAGGAAGAGCAAATCCTTCATGATGGCATGGTTAAATATATGGACAAGGGCGCCTGTGGTCGCAAGCCATGTACCAAGTCCGAGTACAAGGCAAATTTCCCCCACCTGTCCCAAGGTGGAATAGGCCAAGAGGCGTTTTATATCATGCTGACGCAGCGCCATACATTCGCCATAAATAAGCGTCACCGCGCCCAAAAGACTGACGAAGGAGCCTGTATGCGGCATATTCCCTTGGCCCCATAAAGGAAGGAGCACAGCCACAATGCCAAACATGCCCATTTTTGTAATCACACCGGACAAGGGAGCCGATACCGACGACGGCGCCGCAGGGTGCGCATCCGGCAACCATGAATGGAGAGGCACAACGCCGGCCTTTGCCGCAAAGCCCGTAAGGGCGAGGATGGCTGCCACAGCCAAGAGCATAGGCGGCATACTTTGCACCACATGGGACAAAGCCACAAAGCTTGTATGTCCACCGCCAAGCAAGGCAAGACCCGGCAGCATAATGAGTGCGCCGCCGGCGCACATGACATAATATTTTGTCCCCGCGCTGAGGATGGTATTTGTAACGCGACCGCCGTGCTTGTGCCTGTCATGTACCACAAGGAACCACGACGCAAATGTCATAAGCTCCCAATAACCATAAAAAATAGCCAAGTCTGTGCTCGTGACAATGCCCACAAGGGCGGCAAATGTGAGCAAGAAAAATATGGAGTAGCTGCCTTGATGCGCGTCGTCCTCCATGTAACCTATGGAATAGAGCGCAACCACAAAGCCGATGCCCGTGACCATGAGGGCGAACAAATGGGCGTGCGGCGAAAGAGCGCCCATCCCCGTACACTGCGCACCCACAAGCACAAGCACAAAGGCCGACGCCATGAAAAGCGTCGCGCAGTAAAGCACCCAGCGCCTTTTCCACAAGGCGCACAGCGCTGTGACCCCTGCGCCCACATGCAACAATAAAAAGAGCGCCTCGCCTACAGTCATGCCTTGCGTGAGTCCGTGTCCCATGGGACTGCCTACATATGCGGCAATGAAACCATGGAGCGAAACGCGGAAAATACCTGCGACAATCACAGCCACGGCAAGCAAGTACATGAGTCCGTGCATAAACGTCGGCGTAGGCGTGGACATATGGGATACATGGGAGGCCTGAGATATATGAGCCTTACGCGAGAGCGGATGGCCTGTGTGCCTTGGAAGCTCCGGCAGTTCGAGGAGTATGGCACGCACGACATTTAGATGCAGCCACACGAATATTGTGGCAGAAATACCTGCCATAACAGCGACAGCAAGGCCAAGGTTGCCCGAGAGCGCCAGCGCCTGTGTAATGAAGAAACGCCCCTCCGGCACAAGGAAGGGAGAGCCGCCTACGGCGGCTAAAAGCCCTAAGGCGCACAAAGCGCGCGCGCAGGACACACAGCCCACACAGCGCCACGCAGCAAAGGCAAGGGCACGCGCGCACAACTGGAAGACGAGAAAAAGCGCTGCGCTCGCCACAGAATTGAGCGCGTGTGTCAGCGTATAACTGAGTGAATACACAAGCAGTACAAGTGCCACGTCCGCAAGACCACCAAGCACGAGCAATCCCGTCGGCGATTGGGGGAATTGACGGCGCGCGCGTACAGCCTTAACCGTGCTATACACAAGAAGAACAAAACCAACAAGAAAGGACAACGAAAGACCTTGTGCCATAAATACTCACCTTATACGCTGTTATTCGCGTCATCGAAAAATCATACTAAGAATGGCATAGTAGTTAAAGCGGCACATTGTCAAGTGTCACAGGCCGGAAAAGTTATAGTGCAAAAAAACACACGGCGTTCTGATTTTGTTTTTTGAAGAGGGTTTGGGGGAAAGCTTTTTCTCCTAAAAAAAGTTTCTCCCAAGAAAAAAAGTTAAAAAAATAAAAAATTTAAAAACAAAAAAACCTTTCCCTCAAGAAAAAAAGCGCACAGAACTTTGTTGTTGCCATCGTATAGAATATGGGGCATATTTGTATTACACACACAAGATGGCACGTCATTCCGATTGTGTGAACTATTCTCAATTATGCTTGCAAAATACTCTTG
>CAYJGA010000303.1:0-3012 GCA_964369255.1 uncultured Desulfovibrionaceae bacterium | reverse complement strand
TTTCGTGTTATATCAAGGAAGATGAATTTATTTTTCGGGCGTGTATACAGACATAAATAACAGAAAAATAAATGAAATCTGACGCAGAGATAACCGAAAAGGCACATTTGACGACAGCGCCTACACCACTCAGGAAATTTACACAAAATATAGAACAGTCTCATATGAATGCCTATGGAGCAAAAAACAACTGCCTTCAAACTTTTATGCGCCTAGCTAACACCCCTAAATTTCAAAAAATAGACTGGTTTTTCTCCAAAAACAACCCCTCTTCACATTTGCCAAAATGAAATATATGTATTATATTTTCCTTTCGAGCGGGTGAGCCGTGCGGGCTGTTCCCGCTTTTTTTTACGCCTGACATATTTGAACAGAAAGATTTGGGGAGATTCCATGTTTGCATATATTTTCAGAAAGATTTTTGGAAGTAAGAATGAACGCTACTTAAAGCGAAAAGCGGGGCTTGTTCGCTCCATCAATGCCCTTGAAAGTGAAATGGAAAAACTCGACGATGCCGCCTTGCCGGATCGTCTTGCTTTCTACAAGCAAGAAATTCAAGACGGAAAAAGCCTTGACGATGTCCTCGTGCCTGTCTTTGCTCTTGTCCGTGAAGCCTCAAAGCGCGTCCTTGGCATGCGCCACTACGACGTCCAGCTCCTCGGCGGCATTGTCCTCCACAAGGGCAAAATCGCAGAAATGAAGACCGGTGAAGGCAAAACGCTTGTGGCAACTCTGCCCGTGGTGCTCAACGCTCTTGCAGGAAAAGGCGTGCATGTGGTCACTGTCAACGACTACCTCGCACAGCGTGACGCCGCATGGATGGGCAAGCTCTATGCGGCGCTTGGCCTCACAACGGGTGTTATCATACATGGCCTTGATGACGCCGCGCGCAAAGCCGCTTACGGCGCCGACATCACCTATGGCACAAACAATGAGTTTGGCTTTGACTATTTGCGTGACAATATGAAGTTTCATGCAGACCAGCTCGTGCAACGTCCTCACAACTTTGCCATCGTTGACGAAGTAGACTCTATCCTCATCGACGAAGCGCGTACGCCCCTTATTATTTCCGGCGCCGCCGAAGACGCTGTGGGACAGTATCGCGTCATGGACGACTTAGTGCGAAAACTCAACAGAGACGAACACTTCACCATCGACGAAAAAGCGCGCACTGCCATGCTCACAGAAGAAGGCGTGTCGCACTGCGAATCCCTGCTCAACGTAGACAACCTCTTTGACCCTGCCAACATGACAGCGCAGCACCACATTCTTCAAGCGCTGAAAGCACACATGGTCTTCAAAAGAGATACTGACTACATCGTCCAAAACAATCAAGTGGTCATCGTTGACGAATTTACAGGCCGCCTCATGCCCGGTCGTCGTTTTTCCGACGGCCTGCACCAAGCCCTTGAAGCAAAAGAGCGCGTCACCATCGCCGCCGAAAACCAAACACTGGCCTCTATCACATTCCAAAACTACTTCCGCCTATACGAAAAGCTCAGTGGCATGACAGGCACAGCAGACACGGAGGCCGTGGAATTTCAAGAAATTTATGCCCTCGAAGTCATTGGTATCCCTTCAAATATGTCCATGATTCGTAAGGATTATTCCGACCTCATTTATCGCACGAGAGAAGAAAAATTCACAGCCATTGTGGACTCTATCGCCGAGCTTCATGCCAGCGGGCAGCCTGTTCTTGTGGGCACCATCTCCATCGAAAATTCCGAGCTCATATCCAACATGCTCAAAAAACGCAATGTGCCTCACAGCGTCCTCAACGCAAAGCAGCACGAGAAAGAAGCAGAAATCGTCGCCCACGCAGGACAGCGCGGCAAGGTTACCATCGCCACAAACATGGCCGGGCGCGGCACAGACATTGTCCTTGGCGAAGGGGTCAAGGAGCTTGGAGGCTTACACATCCTTGGCACAGAGCGTCATGAAAGCCGTCGTATTGACAACCAGTTACGCGGTCGCGCCGGCAGACAAGGCGACCCCGGTTCTTCGCGCTTCTACCTCTCCCTCGAAGATGACCTCATGCGCCTTTTTGGTTCTGAGCGTATCTCCGGCCTCATGCAAAAGCTTGGTCTTGAAGAAGGGGAATCCATTGAGAATGCCATGGTGACCCGTGCTGTGGAAGGCGCGCAAAAACGCGTGGAAGCGCACCACTTTGAAATACGGAAAACATTGCTCGACTACGACAATGTCATGAACCAGCAGCGTGAAGTTGTCTACTCTCTACGCCGCGACCTCATTGCAGAGCAAGACCTTGAGGCCATGCTCGAGGAGTTTCGCGAAGACGTCCTCCAACAAATATATATGCCCGTCGCCACAAGCACAGAAAAAACGCCTCTGAGCGAAGAAGAGCTGCAAGAAATTCGTACACGCCTGCGCGAAGTGTTCACCATTGACCGTGTTCTTGAGCAAGACGCTCCCCTTCCCTCCCAAGAAGAAGCGGATGCACTCATCAAGTCTATCTTACTACAGCTACAAAACGACGCGCCTGAAATATACAAGGACATTTTGCGCTACTTCCTCTTGGAAGAGCTTGACCGTTGCTGGAAGGAACATTTGCGCAATATGGATGCGCTGCGCGACGGCATCGGCCTGCGCGGCTATGGTCAAAAGGATCCAAAGCTTGAGTACAAGCGCGAAGGTTTTGAACTGTTCCAAGACATGCTCTTCCGCATGCGTGAGGGTGTTTTCAAAGCTTTGACGCGCATACGCATTCAGCGCGAGCACACGCCGGACGCAGTGAATGAATCGGGCAATGCAGGCGAGCCAGACGCATTGCAGCAAGAAGTGCAAGCGTCACTGACTCATAAGCAGCAAAATGCCACCTACACCACAAATGCCGCTGCAACAAGTGCCACAGCCAAGGCAGAAAAGCGCATCGGGCGCAATGACCCCTGCACCTGCGGCAGTGGGCGTAAGTACAAGAAATGTTGCGGGATGGGGGCATAGTTCAGGTCATTCAAGATGTTTTTTTGAAAGGGGTTTGGGGAAAACTTTTTT
>CAYJGA010000302.1:1678-3024 GCA_964369255.1 uncultured Desulfovibrionaceae bacterium | reverse complement strand
AAAAGTTTTCCCCAAACCCCTTTCAAAAAAACTTTTAGACTTTACAAAACACTGCCTACATCGCTTGCCAATCCTTCGTGACCCCTTGATAGCCAAGCTGCGCCAGTGTGCGCATCATATCGTCCACTGAGCGTGTGTCTGATATTTCAAACTGTCCTGTTTCGCTGCCATCTACGATGCGACCGCCCACGGCTGTGGAGACGCCGGCAGAGACGCGCGTGACGCCGAGGGGGATGACATGGTTGCGCATGAAGGCGCTTTCACGACTGGAAACGGTGATGCCTACGCGGGGGAGGAAGCAGCGCACCGCGGTGATATATTGGACAAAATGTCGGTCGTCGAGGGCGTGAGGTGCGTCGAAGTTGCCCTCATGAGGACAGATGCGGGGGACGGAGAGACTTACTTCGACGCCTTGATGCTGTCGCTGCAACCACCATGCGTGCAGGCCTGTGCAGAAGCCGTCGTGTTCGAGGCGGTCAAGGCCGAGGAGGGCGCCCACATTGACGCTGTACATGCCTCCTTGGATGGCGCGCGTGGGCGCTTCTAATCTGTACGCATAGTCACGCTTGGGGCCTGCTGGGTGCAGCCAGTCATACAGCTCCGGATTGTAGGTCTCTTGAAAGAGCGTCATACTGTCCACGCCGTGGTGTGCGAGCTGTGCGTATTCTTCTGTGGACATGGCATAGACCTCGACGCCCACGGAAGCGAAAAGCGGCTTGATGCGTTGGGCGGCGGCGGCGATATAGTCAGGAGAGGAGATGCGCCTTGCATCGCCTGTGAGCAAGAGAATGTGCCCAAGGCCGCTTTCTGCGATGACGCGCGCTTCGCGCTCTGCTTCATCAAGAGAAAGATGGCGACGCGGCTGTGTGTTTCGTGCGTTAAAACCGCAATAGCGACACTGGTTTGTACAATGGTCGGACAAGTAGAGCGGTGTAAATAAATGCACTGCCCGTCCAAAGTGCTTACGCGTTTCTGCGTGCGCCCTGCGCGCCATTTGCTCAAGGAAGGGCGTGGCGCTGGATGTGAGCAGCAGCAAAAAATCCTCGGGCGAGAGATGCTCCTTGCCCAAGATGGACGAAATACGCGCGGGTGAGGCCTGCGACATGAGGGCGTCGCGGCGTGCTGTGTCCCACTGCGCCAAGGTGTTGCCAAAGCACTGAGCCTGCGTGTCCATATGCTTATTCTCCCAAAAAGCCTGTGAGCGGCGAAGAGGCAGAGGCGAGGCCGGCAGTGTGAACAGTCGCATGCACAGTGGCGCCAAGACCTGCACAAAAGGCTTCGCGTCCCGCGCGCACGGACTGCGCAAAAGCACGCGCCATGGCGATGGGGTCGCTGGCGGAGGCGAT
>CAYJGA010000302.1:0-1668 GCA_964369255.1 uncultured Desulfovibrionaceae bacterium | reverse complement strand
ATGGCTGTGTTCACAAGACAGGCCGCCGCACCCATTTCCATGGCCTCGCACGCCTCGCTGGGCTTGCCTATGCCTGCGTCGACGATGATAGGCAGGTCAATTTCGTCGATAAGTATGCGAATCATTTCCTTTGTGCGCAAGCCGCGATTCGTGCCAATGGGCGCGCCAAGGGGCATAACCGCCGCCGCCCCGGCGTCCACGAGCGAGCGTGCCACATAGAGGTCGGGGTTCATATAGGGCAGAACGACGAAATCTTCCTTTGCAAGTATTTCTGTAGCCTTGGCAGTTTCGTAGCCGTCGGGGAGGAGGTAGCGGCTGTCGCTGATGACTTCGATTTTCACCCAATTTCCGCAGCCTGCCGCACGCGCAAGGCGCGCAAGGCGCACGGCCTCGTCGGCAGTGCGGGCGCCGGAGGTGTTGGGGAGCAAAATCATATGGGCGGGAATGTGCTGCATGACGCCGCCATGCCTTTGCGTCGCGCCCGTTCCGTCCTGTGGTCCGTCCTGTGGTCCGTCCTGTGTACTGTCCTGTGCTGCGCTCTGCGTTTGTGGTGCAATAGGCACACGCCGCAGCGCCACAGTGATGACATTGGACGCGCTGGCCTCGCACACTGCGGGAATGAGGCCGTCGCTGCCATACTTGCCTGTACCAATAAAGAGGCGGCTTGAAAGCTCCTTGTCACCAAGTGTCCATGTGTGCATATGTTCTTGCGTGTTCATACGATTTCCTTACATGTATCTAAAAAAATATGTCATTGTTTTGCGGCGAAAAGCCTATATGCAAATGATGTCCTGCATGGGACTGGCGAGGCACACAAGAGCATTGTCCACCACTTCATAGACTGTCTTCACACCCACAAGGCCGTCCGACGTCCTGTCCATAACTGCCAAACACAGCACTGCGCCGTTTTGTAGGGGGGTGACACTTGTGTCGTACACAGCGCACAGATGTTCATGCATGCTCAGGCCGATGCCATGGAGGCTCCACGCATGGGATGTGCTCGTGAGCTTTGACATATATTCCGTGATTTCATGCATGCTGACGCCGCTTTGCACATACGCGTGACCTTGGGCAAGAAGCTCAAGGCATGTGTCATGAGCTTTTTGCAGGGGGGCGGGAATGTGCGCCCGCGTGCCTCGGAAATAAGGAAATGCCATTTGGCTGTGGTATCCTTCGTGAATGAACCCTGTGTCAACCATAAGGTGCTCATGCTCGTTCCAAAAGCTTGCGGTCGATCCCATGAAGGGCATGGAAGGGTGGACGCCCACTGTGCCTGTCACACCTCCAAAGTTGGCGAATGCATTTGGGGCAAGACTGTTGCGTCCTGCGGCGATGTGTCCCAAGAAGGTCTCTGCGTGGGGGTCGTCATATCGCAGCATGCCTCCATGTCCCAAGGAAAAATAGACATTCCATAAAATATGCGCCACATTTTGCTCTGACAGAAGTTCCGATAAGGGCGCCTTTTGTCCTGTGCTTTCCGGCAAGTACTCAAGGAGGCATTTGGGAAAGAGCTGTGTGAGAGCAAAGTGCTGGAGCTGCACGCTTTGGCGCAGGCGTTTCAGTTCAAAGGATGTTTTTGTGCGACGCGCGTATGCGAGCGCGTCTCTGGCATCGACAAAATCGTACTGCGTCAAACGCGATTGAAGCATGTGCGCCAACGACCATGGC
>CAYJGA010000301.1:0-3027 GCA_964369255.1 uncultured Desulfovibrionaceae bacterium | reverse complement strand
CCTTCAAAAAAATCTCTTTATTTAGAAACAGCCCCTAGGCAAAAATAAGCTTCCACACAAATAACACCGCCAAAATATACGTAAGTACGGGGAGCTGCTTTGCTCTGCCTGTACACACAGCCAAGAAAACATAACTCAGCATGCCCCATATGATGCCATTACTAATACTAAGTGTCAATGGAATAATAATCACAGTGAGATAGGCCGGAATCGCCATAACAAAATCTTCAAAACTTATTTCTTTGACGGGAGTGGCCATGTACAGGCCGACGATAATAAGCGCAGCAGCTGTCGCTTGAGCCGGAACCATAAGAAAGAGGGGAGAAAGAAAGAGTGCGCCAAGAAAAAGAATCGCCACAGTAAGCGCTGTAAGACCCGTTTTGCCGCCTTCGAGCACGCCATTTGCACTCTCAATATAGCTTGTGACAGTGGACGTCCCGAGCATTGCCCCCACTGTCGTGCCCACCGCATCAGCTATAAAAGCATTATTCGCATTGGGCAAATTTCCATTTGCGTCAACAATTTTTGCGCGCGCACCTACGGCTAAAAGTGTTCCCAAAGTATCGAATATATCTACAAATAAAAGTGTAAAAACAACAATGAGCATGTCCACAGTAAAAACATGCTGCCAATCAAATTGGAAAAATGTAGGGGCAAGGCTTGGGATGGTAAAAAACTTTTGCGTATCGAAGATTGTGACATCTGTCACACTCAATGGAATGCCAAGGAGCGTCGCCATCAAAATGCCGTATAATAAAGCACCACGTACCTTAAATGATGTCAACAAAATCATAAGAAGAAAGCCGGCAAGGGTCACCATCACGCCGTTTGAAGTTATATCGCCCATGGAGACCATAATCCCCTCTGCTTTCACAATGATACCTGCATTTTGCAAGCCAATCAACGCAATAAAGAGGCCAATCCCAGCCCCTATGGCAGTCTTGAGTGGGAGGGGAATGGTGCGCATAAGTTCATTTCGTAAATTTGTCACCGTAAGTAAAATAAACAACAAACCTTCTAGAAACACTGCTGTGAGGGCAAACTGCCACGTATACCCCATGCCGAGCACGACAGTATACGCAAAAAAAGCATTCACGCCCATTCCCGGTGCAAGAGCTATGGGCAAATTTGCCAGAAAAGCCATGATTGCTGTTGCGATAGCCGCACTTATTGCAGTAGCCGTAAACACTGCCGCAGGATCCATACCCGTTTGACCCAAAATGTGTGGGTTGACGACCAAAATATAGGACATAGTGATAAACGTCGTGATGCCAGCAATAACTTCTACGCGCGCAGAAGAACCGCGTTCCTTCAATTTAAACATTTTCTCTAACATACAGACACCTTATATTCAATTGGTTACTAAGTATCCTCACATAATAAAGAATTTCCATAAAAAAAGCAAGGCTAAAGGATAGGTTGGCAAAGCAATTTCGCGTATCCTGCCAGAAAACATTGCCAAAAAAACATAGCTTAAAACGCCCCACATAATACCATTGGCAATACTATACGTGAGCGGCATCATGACCATGGTAAAAAAAGCAGGAATGGCTTGCAGATAATCACTAAAATCTATCTTTTGAGCTGGCTTAAGCATAAACAAGCCCACAAGTATCAGAATTGGGGCGGTCGCTTGGATAGGAATCAGGAGAAAAAGAGGTGCAAAAAAAAGCGCAATAAAAAAACACAAAGCAACGATACACGCTGTGAGCCCTGTCCTACCTCCCGCAACAACTCCAGTGGCACTCTCAATATAAATCGCCACAGTGGACATGCCACACGCACTGCCAAACATTGTGCCAAGCCCATTTGTGAGGAATGCTTTTTTATAATTTCTCACATTATTGCTTGCATCTACAAGACCCGCTTGCTTTGCAACACCAAAAGATGTACCTAATGTATCAAAAAAACTCACAAAAAGAAATGTCACTACGATAAAAAACATATCTGTTGTGAATATATTATCCCAATCAAACTGCCAAAAAAGAGGTGAAAAATCGGGCAAACGAAAGATTTCTGTCGCTCTCATATCTACAGAGGAAGCAGGCATCACGCCCCACAGCGTCAGTGCACTGTATACAAGCGAGGCAATCAAACTCCCTAAAAGAAAAGCCCCGCGCACTCGATAGCAACACAAAACACTTATAGAAAGCAAACTCACAACAGCAATGAGTACCCGCACATCTTGAAATGATGCCATGGCAAGGAGCGAGGTGTCATCCTGAGTCACAAAACCTGCACTGCGTAAACCAAGAAAAGCAATGTACAAACCAATTCCAGCCGGCAACGCCATGCGAACAGAAAAAGGTAAGGATGACATGAGCACATCGCCCAGCTTCGTCATGCTCAAAATCACAAAAAGAATGCCCTGCAACATCACAGCAGTCAACGCAAATTGCCATGTGTACCCCATGCCAATCACAACAGTATACGCAAAAACAGAATTAAGCCCCATCCCCGGAGCGAGACCCAAGGGCAAGTTTGCCCAAAGCCCCATGAGCAAGGTCGTACAGGCTGCAACAAAGGCAGTTGCCGCAAAAACGGCGTTGTACTCCATTCCAGCTTGACTCAAAAGCATTGGGTTCACAGTCAAAACATAGGCCATGCTTATGAATGTCGTAAGGCCAGCAAGACATTCCTGCCCTATCGATGTCCCTCGTTCAGAAAGGCGAAAAAACTTCTCTAACACAAAAAACTCCAAAACCGCTCAAAGGCAACAGGCGCATTGAGAACGTGTCCATAAAGAAATGTGGCGTGACTTGTGTGCAAGAAAAGGTACATTTTTACAAAGGGAGTGTATGTCTTTTAGAACTCAACCAGAGAAAAAATGTGCTTTCATGCAGTAATCGACCGCGATACGTTCTTTGCGGATAGGCTCTTAATGCCAAAATCGTATTGCAAAAAATATACTAAACGATATGTTGCCCTACACCACCCCACCTCTCATTGTCAATGTGTTTTTTATCACAAAGCAGGGCAAGAGCGTCTTAATTTTCTTGAAAGTTGCGCATAAGGTGTGCATGATAT
>CAYJGA010000300.1:0-3031 GCA_964369255.1 uncultured Desulfovibrionaceae bacterium | reverse complement strand
AATGTAGCAGTGGCAAAGGAGCTGGGTGTCTCTCACCAGCGTATAGCACTACTTTTTCGCAGAGATGAAATGCCCATAACGCTACATGAAAAATGTCTTGTTCTTGGCTTCCCCGAAGAACTTTTACCAATGCCTTCTGAGTGGCCAAGAACGCGAAAGTCACCGAAGCCACTTTTCCCCGGCCTGCTCAATCAGGCGGTGGAACAGGCTGAGACTTAAAATATGTCAACATTAAATTAAGGACGCGTGAAAGGTAAACGCAATTTTTTAAGGAGAAATAGCATGGACAGAACTTTTCCATCTTTGATAGCTGTAACACATGAAATGGTGCGTAATGCACCACAAACAGCCCGCGCTATTTCGGATAAGGTAGGGTACAAGAAATACCAGACCTTTATGTCCGAGATTTCCGGACAGCCCGGGCATAAGCTTGGTGCGGACATGCTGCTTCCGCTCATGGAGCAGTGCGAGTGTGATTCTCCCTTGCAATTCTTGGCACGTCAGCGCGGCGGTGTTTTCATCCGCATGCCGGAACCTATGCAGGAGGGCGCAGGCGGCGCATGTCTTGTCCAGACTCTCTCAATCTCCATCAAGGAGTTTGGCGATTTTGTGACTGTGAGTGCGGCAGACGTGGCGGACGGCGTCGTAAGCCGCGAAGAACACGAGCGCATCGTCAGTGAGGGCTTTGAGGCGCTCACCGCCATTATGACCATGATTCATATGGTGACGGCGACGGCTCACGCTACCCATGGCGTGACTGTGTGTCAATAAGGAGTAAGGACATGTCAGAAATGAAAGAAGGGTTCGTGTACCAAGTCTTACGCACGGGCGAGAACATCTTCCAGCTTGGTGCTGTCATAGATGCAAACGAGGTTATGCACGGCGGGAACATCCACATGCTTCAGGGCGTGTATGGAAGTCGTGAGGACGCAGAGCTTGCGTTACTTGACGCAATCACACAAAAGCTTGAAGAGGCAAAGAAATGAAGTACGACTTAGGCGAGCGCGTGCGCATTATCCGCGCATATCGTGGCTATCGCAGCGGCGTTGTTGTGGGCTATGAGTGGGGGCAGTATGTGGTGGAGCTTGAGTCCGGCATGCTCATGAACTTTCATGAAAAGGAGCTTGACGATGTATAGCAGGCAGACGACACAAAAAAGCCCCTTACGGACGGCAATCTCAAAGGGGCAAATGCACGACGTTCAAATCATGCGACAGCATTCCTTCTACACGCGGCGCACTCACTTGTCAAGCGTGTATTCTCAAGGGCAAGTGATTTCTTGCCGCATCACTGTCGGTGGTGTTCGCCTCAAGGTTTCCGGTTCATGGGCTTTTGTCATGTTTTGGCTGTATTTCGCCGAAACAGCAAAGACAAAAGCATGACAGGTTTTCTGCTTTTTTTCTGGTTTTTATTTCTGTGTATCGCCATATGCGGGGCAGTGCGTGAGAAATTGCGCATTGCCCGTATGGCGGAAGAGTTTCAGCAAAAAAAGGTACGGGCATGAACAATAGATTTTTACGCATATATATTGCATCATCGTACAGGCACATGAACGCTGTGCAGATGCTCTATCTTCTCATTCAAGAAAAAGTGTGTCCGCGGGTAAACTTCCTTGACTGGACAGTCAAGGCCACACCGCCTGCCGGTCTTACTGCGGCAGAGCGTCGCGCATGGATGGACACTGACCATGGTGGCGAGGTTTTCACTTTCTGCCGTGATGCGTGCGCATCGGCCGACCTTGTCATCTATTATGGTGAGAGTGGGCAGGACGTGGGCGTGGAAGTGGGTATTGCGCTTAACAGCGGGGTCGAGGTCATCGGCCTTGCGTCACCACTGGAAAGCCCGGGCCTTATGCTGCATGGGGCGGTCGATGTGTGGGCGCGGGATGTGCAACACTTGCTTGCTCTCATATACGAGAGGCTTAACGACAAAGCAAAAATTGAAGGCGGCGTGTGCAGAGTCTGCACCATGATGGATTGCAGGCACGACCGCTGTCATAGGGTATATTGAGGTGAGTATGAGTCAGACTATTATTGTTACAACGCCCGAAGACTTGACCGACATCTTAAAAAAAATCATGCCTGCTCTTGCCGCGCCCGCTTTGCCGGATGATGTCCTTGAGCTTGAGCGGCTTAAAAGAAAAGCCTTGCTCACGGCTGAGGATGTAGAAAAACTTTACGGCCTCAATGCCGGCACGCTGCGCAATAGGCGTAACCAAGGGGGCGGCCCCGAGTATTTGCAGGAAGTCAAAGGGGGGCCCGTGTTTTATGAGCACAAGGCTATTCAGAGCTATCTCGCGAAGTGGAGGAAGAAGACGCATGACTAAGCACATTATCAAGCATGGCCACGGCGTCCCTTTTGGCGTCGGGGCACAGGTGGGCGTAGCGTTGCGTCATGGCCAAACTCTTATGCCCAAGCAATTGGCTTATGACATACAAGGGCACTCCCTTTATCGCCAGCCACGATGCGAATGTGTGGCGCAGCGTGTGGAACACGACGCGCTGACGCCTGTCGGTGATACCGTCGTTGAGGCCAAGGGCATTGACACAGCGCTTGAAACTTTCGCTCGCTTCAGTGGACGCACGCCCTGTACCACGGGCGGGGAAGATAAGTCCCGTCTCTTGCGGCACGCGCGCACGGAGTATATGAGCGGCACTTTTCGACAGCGTCGCCGTGCGGCTTCCGGCTTTAGCGTCTCTGATGAAGAGGCTTTGCCCCTCAAAGTCTACGTCTTGCCATTCAAGCTGCAAAATCTCACCGAGACGCATGCCGGTATGAAGCGACAGAAAAGCGATGTCGTGCCACTGTTGGCTCTTTGTCTTGAGGGCATCGAGCAGAGCTTGTGCCTCATGCTCGGTGAGATAGCGGGTACGAGCGGCGTCAACTTTGGGCATGGTGACTCTCTCGGTGGGGATTGCGCCGTCATACAATCCCCACATCTTAACCTTACGATATACACGCCGCACAAGGCTAATCGCGTGCTTGACAGTCTGAGGACTGTAGCCTTGTGCTGTCATACTCGCAATGAGGC
>CAYJGA010000299.1:0-3054 GCA_964369255.1 uncultured Desulfovibrionaceae bacterium | reverse complement strand
GGAGTGACTTCAGAAAGACCGGGTAAAAGCAAAACATCGTCAAAAGTCAGGGCTTTTCCGAAAAAGCTAGGCATAACATCCTCTCAAGGTTGCGTTTTTACTGCAAAAAAAAGCATTGCGCACTGTACAAGACTTGTTAGACATTGTCAACACATTTATAATGATAGTTTTTCGCTATGTTTTTTAGCGCGCTAAAACAGCAATATTCTCGATAGTTAGACACAGTAAACAAAAATGCGTTGCTCTTTTATCCCCTTTCCTTTATAAATAACCCATGCAGACACTTTCATCCATACGCGTGCGACTGTGTTTCGTTCGTCCCCACGCCGCCGCACTCTATCCGCATGGCGTCCCCACCCAAGCCACTCCCTACGCCGCAGGCTACGACTTACGCGCCTGTCTTGATACGGACAGTGTGGACCTCGAAGCCCAAGCAAGACTCTGCGTTCCCACTGGTATCGCCATTGAACCTGTCATGCCAGATACGTCCCAAGGCCAGCGTGTGGCAGGCTTCCTCTACGCGCGCAGCGGGCTCGGCGCCAAGCATGGCATCACCATCGCGCAAGGCACAGGCCTCGTTGATAGCGACTATCGCGGTGAAATATTTGTATACTTACTCAACACTTCAACCACAACATATACCTTGCGAAATGGCGAAAGGATGGCGCAGCTCGTCTTTCAGCCAGTCCTTCAGGCGCAATGGGATATATGCGCAAGCCTTGACGCAAGCCAGCGCGGTCTCGGCGGTTTTGGGCATACAGGAAAGCAATAAAGGAATGTATTATGATGGAAAAATCTGAATTATTACGCGCACGCGAACAAGCAGCCATGTGCCACACCTACGGGCGCTATCCCGTATCCGTCGTGCGTGCGGAAGGCTCCCTCCTCTGGGACGCAGACGGCAAGCAATATGTGGACTTATTGGCAGGCATCGCCGTCACAAGCCTCGGGCATTGTCATCCCGAGCTGACGCAATGCGTGGCAGAGCAAGCAAAAAAGCTGTGGCATGTGAGTAATTTATTTTATCAAGAAGAACAACTTGACCTCGCAGAAAGCCTCCTCTCCACTTGTCATATGGACAGGGTCTTCTTCTGCAACTCCGGCGCTGAGGCCAACGAAGCAGCCATCAAACTCGCACGGCGCTACATGCAGCGCGTGAAAAATCGTGATGCTTTTGAAATCATCACTCTCACAGGATGCTTCCACGGACGCACCCTCGCCGCCATCGCAGCCACCGGGCAAGAACGCTTCCAAGACGGCTTTGCACCCATCCCGCAAGGCTTCACACAAGTCCAGTGGGGTGACATGGACGCCTTGCGCGCTGCCATCACCGACAAAACCGCCGCCATCCTCGTGGAAATGGTGCAAGGCGAAGGGGGCATCCGCCCCATGACGCCGGAATATATCGGCGCCATCGAAAAGCTCTGTCGCGAAAAGGACATACTTCTCATGGCAGACGAGGTGCAAGCAGGCCTTTGTCGCACAGGCAAATTCTGGGCTTTCCAACACTTTGGCGTGCAGCCAGACATCATCACCAGCGCCAAAGCCCTTGCCAACGGTCTGCCCATGGGCGCCATGCTCGCCACCAGCGAAGTGAGTCAAGGTTTCGTCCCCGGAACCCATGCCACCACCTTCGGCGGCAATGCTCTCACCGCCGCCGTGGCGCACAAAACCGTCAGCATCATGCTCCGCGACCATGTGGCAGAGCGTGCTGCCGCTGTGGGCGCTGAGTTTATGGACAAAACCCGCGCACTGCAAGAAAAACTCCGCCCGCTCAATGCCATAAAAGAAATACGCGGCCTCGGGCTTATGCTCGGCATCGAGCTTACCTCTCCCGGTCAAGCCGTCTGGGAAGAGCTTCTGCGCCGCGGCTTTGTCTGCAACCTCACGCAAGACACCGTCCTGCGTCTGCTCCCCGCCCTCACCATCGAGGAAAAGCATCTGGACGATTTCTTGTGTGCATTGGAAGAGATTTTAAGAGGCATTTTTAAATAAAGTAATTGTTTTGAAGACTTGTGTGGTAGGGGAGCTTTTTTAGAAAAAAAGCTCCCCCCACCTCTGCTCTCTGTATCCGTTGAGAAAAATTCACATAATGAGGCGCTGAGAATTTTATAAATATTCACTTCAAAAGGATTGACTATTTAGTGAGTAGTGGACTATAGTGAAACCTACGGCGAAATAGAGCCTTCATATCGCTCATTTCCTCGTAGGCCACGCAGTGACCTTCTTCTCATTGCGCCTCTACATCGCATTAGGGGTATACACCCTGAGGATATACATCCTCGCCTTTATATGCATCAGGTATTTGTAAATACTTTTGACGCGTGGGCATTCATTAAGATTCTCCTCATATATTTGCACTTTACAATAGTGTATTACGCTCGACTAATACCAACAGGAGTGGGTATGGCTGATATTCTTTTAAAAAAACCTGAGTCTGGACAAACGACTATCTTAACACCTCAAGCTAACGACCAGTTTGTCTTTGATTTTAAACCATCTGAGG
This sequence comes from uncultured Desulfovibrionaceae bacterium, assembly GCA_964369255.1. Classification (GTDB taxonomy): domain Bacteria; phylum Desulfobacterota; class Desulfovibrionia; order Desulfovibrionales; family Desulfovibrionaceae; genus CAYJAD01. The sequence goes on along the minus strand of CAYJGA010000299.1, from coordinate 548 downwards.
CACTGCTTGAGCGCCATAACAACACTCTCGTCTTCACTTTTAATGATGGCTCGCGTGTCGAACTAGCCGATTTCTATCTCGCGTATAATAGCGAAAATATGCCAGATTTTCTGATTGACGGCGCTGTCGTCCCAGGAGAAGCTTTTTTTGCCGCACTTGACGAAACCCTCATGCCCGCAGCCGGTAACGAGAGTCCGGTACAAGGAAGCGGGCGTGGCGTGGGCACTGAGCACGGCTCTTTGCTAGGTGGCGTAGGTAGTGAAAGTGGTCTCAATTCCACCTCCACACCTCCAGCCTCCCCACCAGAAGGTAATGCTCCACAAAACAGTCCACCGATTGTGCCCACACAGCAAAATGACAACACGCCCCCAACAACGCCGTCCAATAGTGGTTCACTGAACACTCCACCTCCGACGCCTAGCTCTACACAGACAACAAGCACTACGCCTACTCCTACACCTGAGCCTACTCCCACACCAGCGCCTACGCCTACACCTGCGCCAACTCCTACACCTCAGCCTACTCCAACACCTCAGCCTACTCAAACA
>CAYJGA010000298.1:0-3056 GCA_964369255.1 uncultured Desulfovibrionaceae bacterium | reverse complement strand
AGACAGGGCTTGCGGCGAGACCTTGCGCGGCGATATGCTCCAAGTCTTCCATATTGTATGCGATGCCGCCGCCTGTGCCGCCGAGTGTAAAGGCGGGTCGGATAATGAGCGGGAAGGGAAGCGCGTTGCCGAGTTTGCGCACATCGTCCATGTCGCGTGCGATGCCGCTGGCGGGCATTTTGATGCCGATATTGTCCATGGCTTGTCGGAAGAGCTCGCGGCTTTCAGCCTTTTCGATAACATCGGCCTTTGCGCCTATAAGCTCTACGCCGCATTCTTCAAGCACACCACTTTTGAAAAGTTCCAAGGCCGCATTGAGTCCCGTTTGTCCGCCGAGTGTGGGCAAAATAGCACAAGGGCGTTCTTTGCGCACGATAGCCACGAGGGTTTCGTGCTCGATAGGCTCCACATAAGTGCGGTCGGCGAGTCCGGGATCTGTCATGATGGTGGCCGGATTGGAGTTGACGAGGATGACTTCATAGCCCTCTTCTTTCAGTGCCTTGACGGCCTGTGACCCTGAGTAGTCAAATTCACAAGCCTGCCCAATGACAATGGGACCGGCGCCTATGACCATAATCTTTTTTAAATCAGTGCGTTTGGGCATGATATACTCTTTGTTCTTGGTTGATGACATGCAAGAGAATGCCGAGCGATGCACACGCATTGTGGCTCAAACTTTCTGATTATATGCAATTCGAGCGTGCTCGTCAAGCACGTTTTTTTTGAGGGGAAATTGGGGCGGCGTAAGACGGCGCCCCCGAAAAAAGGAAGGAGAAAGTTCTTTTTTGCACTTGCATTCAGCGTAAGAACTTGCTAGGTGAAGTCGGCATGGGAAGAAAAGCACAAGATGGGCTTTTTCGTATGTTTTATCTTCGTGGCTTATTTTGTGCGAAAAACAAACCTTTAGATAAAACAAAATAAAGAAAACACTCGTACCTTGTTTAGGCTCAAAATATAGTTATAAAAGCGGATTCGCTTCGTGCATTAGCACAAAAATACTTTTCAAATATTTCAGTCGCAAGCGCCGATTGTTTAGTTAAACAGATGGTTTTTCTGAAAGGCTTGTGTGGGGGGGACTTTTTTTAGAAAGAAAGCTTTCCCCCAAGAAAAAAAGAAGAAAAAAGAAAAATATCTTCCCCAAACCCCTTTCAAAAAAACAAAACACGAGTAGGTGTTCTATGTCAGTGTGTTCCCTTTTGAAGGTTTTAGACCTTGTCCCCTTTGGCCCCGAAGCCACGACGCAGCGGCATTTTTTTGCCCTCCGTTTGCAGCGTCCGGCGTGGCTTTCGTGGCGCCCGGGACAATTTGTCATGGTGCGTCCGCGCTCCTTTGGTCTTGATATTCCGTGGGCGCGTCCCTTGGGCATTTGCCATGTGACGGCGCAGCACCTTGTGTGCTTCTTCCAAGTGGTGGGAAGAGGGACACAGCGCATGAGCGAATTAAAAGCGGGCGATGAAGTGCATGTATGGGGGCCGCTTGGCACTGCCTTTGCAGTGGAGCCTGAAAAGCAGACACTCTTGCTGGCAGGGGGCATTGGCATTGTCCCCTTTGTGGGCTATGTCCACGAACACCCAAAGCCGTGGAATGTGACCATGCTCTTTGGGCACCGCGCTCACGCGCGATGCTATCCGCTGGACAGCCTCAACGAGCGTATCACAGTGGACACACTTCAGGAGCATGCGCCCGACGATATTGAGAATTTTGTGTATAGCATGGGCGAGCGTATGAAGGAGCACGCCGAGCAAGACGGCCTCGTGCTTGCGTGTGGGCCTCAGCCCTTCCTTAAGACAGTACAAAAACTTGCCTTAGAGCTTGGCGTGCGCACGCAGCTTTCCCTTGAGTCGCGCATGGCCTGCGGTGTGGGCGCGTGCCTTGGCTGTGTTGCCAAGACGACGGAATCGTGGCCTGTGGAAAAGACGCGTGAATGGCCTGTACAGACATGTACGCAAGGCCCCGTCTTTTGGGCTGAACATATTGTTTTGGAATAATTTTTCCACAAATTCCTCAAAAGGGGGAACTCATGAATCTTTCCGTGACCTTGCCCATCAAACGTTCATCCCAGCCGCGCGCACCCTTGGTGCTGAAAAATCCGATTATTCCGGCGTCTGGTACCTTTGGTTATGGCGTGGAGTTTGCGAGCTATGGTGACCTTGCGGCGCTTGGCGGCATTGTGGTGAAGGGCTTATCCTTGAAGCCGCGGGAGGGGAACGCTGTGCCGCGGGTGGCAGAGACGCCCGCCGGCATGCTCAACGCCGTGGGCTTGCAAAATGACGGCGTGGAGTCCTTTATTAAGGATAAGTTGCCACGTTTGCCGTGGAAGGAAACAGCGATTATCGCCAATATTTACGCGTCCAGCTCCGAAGAATTTGCGGAACTTGCGGGTATTTTGGCGGCGGAAGAGGGCGTTGCGGCTCTTGAAGTGAATATTTCCTGTCCCAATGTGAAGGAGGGCGGCGTCCTTTTTGGACAAGATCCCTTTATGGCGGCGGAAGTGACGGAGGCCGTGTGCAAAGTGGCGGGTAATACGCCTGTTATTGTGAAGCTTTCGCCCAATGTGACGGACATAGCAGCCATGGCCATGGCTGTGGAGGCTGCGGGTGCGGACGCCATTTCTTGCATCAACACGCTTTCCGGCATGGGCGTGGATGTGCGCACGCGCCGTCCAGTGTTGGCGAATGTGGTGGGTGGCTTGTCAGGCCCTGCCATTAAGCCTGTGGCCTTGCGCTGTGTGTGGCAAGTGGCGCGTGCGGTGCGTATCCCTGTTATCGGGCTTGGCGGCATCAATTCTGCGCAGGACGTGCTTGAGTTTATGCTTGTGGGCGCGCATGCTGTGCAAATCGGGACGGCAAACTTCTTCCGCCCGGACTTTTCCTTTGCCATTGTGGACGAATTAACAGAGGCATGCGAGGCCTTGGGTTTGGAGAACTGGGACAATTTTCGTGGAACCTTAAAGGTTTAGCATTTTTTTCTGGATTTTTTGAAAGAGGTTTGGGGGAAAGCTTTTTTTATTTTTTTAAGTTTTTTTCTTGGGGGGAAACTTTTTTTAGAAAAAAAAA
>CAYJGA010000297.1:0-3057 GCA_964369255.1 uncultured Desulfovibrionaceae bacterium | reverse complement strand
TCAAAAAAACAAATTAGAAGCTATAAACAAAGGATGCGTTGACATTCCACGCGTCAGTGGCTGTAAAAGCATCGCCCCACACAGAGCTACTTTGATCCATCCACAGTGCCATATAGGCGGCGTCCACCATAATATCAAAATTTTCATACACTTGATATTCTGTTGTGAAGCCCACTTCAAGCGCACTGTCCTTTGTCGTCATATAAATTCCCGCGGGCGTGTCAAAGGCTGCGTCCGCATTGGCAGAGGGTGCAAAGGCATTGCCCGCATTCCCCGAAGGTACAGAAACGCCGCGCATATATTTTGCCATCTTCGTGCTATTTGTGCCGCCCATATAATTGATGCGCAAGGAGTGGGACAAGTCCTCTATAAAGCTAAAATCCCGCACGCGCGCACCGATACCCCATGTGCCGATGAGCGTATTGCCAATGACATTGCTTCGGGCAATGTAGGGATTGCCGGAGCTGCCAAGATGCGAAAAGTCTATGTCGCCATTGTTCGTGTCCATGGTGGGCATGCGCTCGGAACCGTTGTTCACATTGCCATCGTCGCCGGAGCTGTACCACCCATATAAACCGGGCGTGCCCCAGAGCATTTTATATTCTGCGAGGAGGCTTGCAAAAAAACCGCTGCGCTGTAAGTAATCAATGCCATATTGGGCGTCCCCATAGTTGAAGTCCCACGCCAAGCGCAAGGGGTCCCATAGGGTTATTTCGCCCGTGAAGCCCACATGGAAGACGGAGCCGTAGGCATCGAGATTGGAGCTGCCTCGATTGAAGTTTGTCATGGCATTGACGGCTGTCCCCACAGGGAAAAGGCCTGAATAAACATTTGTAAAGGCATTACCCATGCTGCCTGCGTTTGCCGGCGTCCAGTCGCGGGCGATGTTCTTGCCGACAGCAGTGTATGTCACCCACGGAATAAGCTTCACCCCATCAAATGTCATGGGCAAGAGTAAGCCGAACATGTCCACGTTGTCGAGCATGTAATTGGAATTGGCAAGGTTGACATTTGTGTCATTGACAAAATTGTCATTATAGGGGCGCGCCCAAAAAGCAGTCGCAGTGAAAAAGTCCGAAAATTTATTGGAAAGCACAATGCCCGCCACATCGTCGTAAAAGACCTGCGTTCCGCCTAAGCCCGCAGGAAACGAAGGGAGGGCAATGCTTTGGATACCCATGCGGACGCGGAAGTCAGTTTCCGGCACAATCCAATCAATATAGGCATTTTTCAGTTCGATGATAACACCGTCGGCGCCAAGGGCGCCGCCTTGGTTGGCATTGCCCCACACGCTCTCGCCTATTTCAAAATAGACCGTGGCTGAGAGGCTCTCAGAGGCGATGGCCTCCAGTTGCAGGCGCACGCGTTGGCGCGCTTCAAACTCGTCCTCGCTGGGACTGCCATAACCGGAACCATAAAGCTTCCCGCCATTTCGCGTTTCACTATAGCCGGCCATGCCTTTTCCATAGTCAAAGCTCATAATCCATTGTCCTTTGGCCTTAAAGTCAATGGCTTGAGCTGATGTTGTCGTTGTTCCGCAAACCAATCCGGCCAGCAAAAGAATTGTAAATAACTTTTTCATATTTCCTTCCTTCTGCGCACAGCGCATGTTGTTTTAAGTCGTAGCATCGGAAATGCTCATCGGCTATCTTATACTCCGAAGGAAGGGATTGCGCAAGTTTTTCGTATAAATTTTTCTACTCCGCAAGAAGGATTGTTTTTATTTATATAAATAAGGATGGTTTATATAAAATTCGTGAGGCGCTCAAAGTAAAATTTTTTGTACTTTAAGAGATGTTTATCGACCTAAAATATAGCTTTCCGAATAATCACTTTTTTCTTTTTTGAAACTTGTCAAAAAAAAAATACTGCATTATCATTTCCGGTCTAAGGTGACAGACTCACAAAAAAAATCCTCGCAACAACATTGCAGCAATAAGGCAGCAACAACAAAAGGGCATTTATGATACGCATACAAGAAATTCTCGACCTTCTTGCCTCAAAAAATCCAGAGGCAAATCTTGAGCTTGTGCAAAAAGCCTATGTTTTTGCCGCAGCAGCACACGCAGGACAAACACGCCTTTCAGGCGAACCATACCTCTCCCACCCACTCGCTGTGGCGCACACACTGGCGGAACTCGGCTTCGATGAGGCCACCATCGTCGCAGGACTCCTCCACGATACTGTGGAAGATACAAAGGCCACCATCGAAGAATTGGACGAAAACTTCGGCGAAGATGTCGCCGACATCGTCGACGGCGTCACAAAAATCAGCCTCATCCCCTTTGACTCCAAGGAAGACGCGCAAGCGGAAAACATCCGCAAAATGATTTTAGCCATGAGCCACGACATCCGCGTCCTCATGGTCAAGCTGGCGGATCGTATCCATAATATGCGCACTCTGGACTTTCAAAAGTCACACAAGCAGCGGCGCATCGCCCAAGAGACCATGGACATCTACGCCCCATTGGCAAACCGACTTGGCCTGCACCGCATAAAGCAAATACTCGAAGACCTGAGCTTCAAATATCTGCGCCCCGACGTCTACCAGCAAATTTCCCAGTGGCTCGAAGACAATCAAGTGGAAGAGCGTAAAATTATTGATAAAGTTGTCTTACGCATTGAGGAGCTTATCCAAAAGCACAATATCAAGGGAACTGTCTACGGGCGTATCAAGCATACCTACAGCATTCACAAAAAAATGCAGCAGCTCTCGCTTTCCCTCGATGAAATGCACGACATTATGGCATTTCGCGTCCTTGTGGACGATGTAAAGGATTGTTACGCCGCCCTCGGCCTTGTCCACTCCCAGTGGCGCCCTGTCCACGGACGGTTCAAAGACTATATTTCCATGCCCAAGGCCAACGGTTACCAAAGCCTCCACACCACCATCATCGGGCCGGAAGGTGAGCGCGTCGAAATTCAAATCCGCACAGAGGAAATGCACCGCCAAGCAGAGCATGGCGTTGCATCTCATTGGCTTTACAAAGAAAAAAGCAAGGTCAATGCCAGAGACCTCGAGCAATTTGCATGGCTTCGAGAAATTTTTGAAAGACA
>CAYJGA010000296.1:0-3061 GCA_964369255.1 uncultured Desulfovibrionaceae bacterium | reverse complement strand
TTTAGCTAAACAGATGGTTTTTTTGAAGGGGGGTTTGGGGGGAAAGCTTTTTTTTACTAAAAAAAGTTTCCCCCCAAGAAAAAAACTTAAACAAAAAAATAAAACCAAAAAAGCTTTCCCCCAAACCCCTTTCAAAAAAACTTTTAGACTTCACAAGGCACTAGAACGCGCAATCACGAGGCACATAGATTAAGTCTACTATCCCGTTATAGTGCTGCGTTTTGACGAGGGTGAGGGGGCGTGTTGCTTTGTGTTGGTCGAAGAGACGGATGCCACCGCCAAGAATGGTTGGAATGATGCTGACAACGTACTCGTCTACAAGGTTGTGCTCAATACATTGGTTAATAATGGACGCACCGCCGCACAGCCATATGTGCCCGCCTTCATCGTGCTTGAGTTTGTTCAAAACGTCTTGAATGTTCTCTGATACAAAAGTAATATTATGAGTGCTTTTCTGTGCCTTATGAGTAAAAACGTAGCTCTGTTTATCCTCATAGGGCCATGCATTTGGTGCAAGCTCTGTGATTATTTGATGATATGTTGTGTATCCAAGGATGACAGTGCCCACACTTGCGATAAATTCCGGATAGCTGCCCATATGCTGAGGCTCGCTTCCGTCCCCGAGCAGCCAAGCAACGCCGCCGCCAGAATTGGCAATGTAACCATCGAGGCTTGAGGCAATATAGACAATGATTTTTCTCATACTTTCCTTATGATACAAACACACTGGCAAAAAAATCAAATTTTTGAGTTACGCAGATGCTTTTTGAAAGGAGGGGGGGGCTTACTCAACGGATATCGATGGCATAGTCGTTAAGCGAGGAAGAAGCCTTACGGATGCAGCGAGCAAAAATATGTGGGTGGAAAACTTTTTTTCTAAAAAAGTTTTCCACCCACATGTCTTTTCAAATAAGTCCTACCACTTTTGCTGACGATAAACTTCCAGAGCTTTTTCTTGCTCCTCAAAGTTTGCAAAGCCTGCTTGGTGGAGGGCGTCACTCACTGTTGTCTTCCAGTCCCATGTGGCATAGATGACGGGCTTGTGGAAGGTGGTGCGGAAGTTGGACAACTCGGAGCGATAGAAGGACTCTTTCGGTGTATCAAGATGTTCGCGTAATTGCTCGTGGTGGCGCTGTAATTCGCCTTCGTACCACTCGCTGACGTCTTCCGGTTGCGTGTATTTCTTCAGAATGTGTCCATATCCTTGCGCCTTCATAAGGTCTTCAAGGTGTGCGTGGTGCTGCTTAATGAGCCATGAACCAAGTTCCCGCGTAGGCGTGTTTTCTTGTTCGATAGCGGCAATGTCTTTCACAGTTTGGTAGTAAGTATCTGGCACCACAGAGGCAGAAGCAATACCGGCAATGGCCACAAGACCGCGCAAGATGATGCTGTTAGAAACACCTTGTCCGCAGAAGCCAACTTTTTTGCAGTATTTTTGCCCCGTGAAGATGGTCACAAGGATAGCCCAGATAACGGCGGGATCCTCTTCATCATAAATATGAGACAAGCTGGCATTGTCGCGGTCGGTTCCGAGCACCATTTGTGTCATGTCATTGGAACCGATGGAGAAGCCGTCAAACTCTTCCAAGAACTGCTTGGCGAGAACAGCGTTGGACGGAATTTCTGACATAAGAATAATCTTGAGACCGTCCTGACCGGGACGCAACTTGTGTACTTGGTCGAGGTAGCGACGCATGGAGCGTGCTTCTTCAAGGGTACGCACGAAGGGCAACATCATATGCAGGTTTGTCCCGCCATAGACGCCCCGTGCCAACTTGAAGGACTCAAGTTCCCAGTCATGGATATTACGGGAAACACCGCGATAGCCAAGCATGGGGTTGTCTTCGATATTTTCAAAGAGGTTACCGCCTATAAGGTTGCGGTATTCGTTGCTCTTGAAGTCTGTTGTGCGGTAAATGATGGTTTTTCCGTAGAAAGCCATGGCAAAAAGCGCCAAGCTTTGCGCCAATGTCTGTACATAGTGTTCCTTACCAGTACGGAAACCACGCGACTTGATGACATGCTTAATGCGCTTGATAAGAGTGGACATTTCGTCCATTTCTTTCTTGAGGCCGGAGCGTAAGCCCACGGATTCGCGCAAAAGTGCTGTGCTCTCAAGCACTTTGACGACTGCCGGCCTGTCCTTTACCTTTTCCACATAGGCTTCGATGGTTGCTTCAATTTCAGAGCGGCGCTTGATGTCTTCTGCGTCGGTGGTAGACAAGAGGGCAAGCTCATCGTCAAAGCCCATAATGATGCGCACATGCTCGTTCAAGTCCACGCTTGTCTTGATGATTTCAAGACGGCGTGTGGCCATTTCGAGGTGTTCATCCAGTTTGTGGTCAAGGTCGCGCATTTTGCGATGCAAAAGAAGGACATCTTCCGGTGCCACTTGCTCGTCTTGCTCGGAAAGGGCGGCAATTTCATCGCTCAAACCTGTGAGGTCGCCCACATATTCGCGCAACTTGATGTCGGAGACGATGAGGCCGGCGGTCATTTGCTCACGCATGACTTTTGACAGACGTCCTTCAAGGTCTTTGAGCTGCTTTTGTACGCGTACTTCGAGAGTACCATTGTCAAAGGCTTCGAGGGCAGCAGGGTGAATACTGATATTGCCCAGCATAAATTCCGCACGCAACAGACCAACTTCAAAGGCTTCTAAGTCTCTGAGACGCGACAGGAACAGTGCCTGCCCTACGTCTGCCAGCACAAGACCGACCTTTGTTTTTGTGGGAGGCAATTGCGACAAGTCCATTTCGCCGCCCACTTCGTGCAGGGGCAGAAGGCCGCGATAGATGCGACCGCGGGTGCCATCAACAGTGACTTCTGTGCCATCGAGGGCGCGGAGGACGTCAATGCGCTGAATACCAATGACAGCGGCAATGCCAAGTTCGCGGGATGTGATAGCGGCGTGACTTGTGTCACCGCCCACATCCGCCATGATGGCGGACGCAATGCGCATGCCCGGCACCATGTCCGGATCTGTACGTTCTGCGGCGAGGACGTCGCCCTTGGAAATTTTATTGAGTTCAAGAGCGGAACGCAAGTATTTCACAGTCCC
>CAYJGA010000295.1:0-3065 GCA_964369255.1 uncultured Desulfovibrionaceae bacterium | reverse complement strand
AACTCCTTAAAGTTTTCTTCCTAAAAAAAGTTTCCCCCCAAGAAAAAAACTTAAACAAAAAAATAAAAAACAAAAAAAGCTTTCCCCCAAACCCCCTTCAAAAAAACTACAACAACTCTAATACTAAGTAGCATTCCTACAATCGGGACGCCGCGCTGCTTATCCAATACTAATCATACTTCCCTTAATGGTCAGCTGCCCTGTCTTAGCTCCATCCATCGAACCCCACGCGCCCTTGAGGTGTATTTCATTGGCATCGAGGGTGATGCTCTGTCCCTTGATTTGTGCGTCTTTCTCGCAGGTGATGTCCATGTTTTTTGTTTGCAGGCGAGCTGTGTCGTCTGTAAGCGTCAGCGTGGACGCGTCTGTGGCAGCGAGCGTGAGATTTTTATCCTTCATTTCCATGCGTACATCGGCGCCAAAGCTGACTTTAAGGGAGCTGTCTTTGAGTGTGAGCGCGCGCGCCTTGTTGGCATCTTGGCTCCCCCCAGACGTATAGGAGAGGGAGAGGGTGTCAGCATCCATGATGACGGCGCCGACATTGTTTGTTCCGGCAGCGTCCTTACGCAGCAGCTCAAGGGTGCCTCCGTTGGCAGTGTCGTCCTTGGGTATTTGTCGGAGGGACAGCTTTGTGCCGACATTGGAGAGGGTGAGGGAATGCTCCTTAGTACCATCGTCGTGCAGACGAATTTCGGAATATGTGGGTTTATTGAGAGACATGAGGGTCTGTGAGAGTTCCGCAGTCATCTTTGCATTCGCGACTTTTTTGGGCGTTGCCATGTACTGCTCTGTGAACGCGATGGGAGAACTTAGATACTCAGGAGCGGCGTCGGGCGACATTTTATTGGTCATTTGTATGGATGTTCCGGAGTGAATAAGAGTGTGCTTGAGGGCGAGATATTCTGCGTCTTCATATGCAATATGTCGAATTTGCTCAGTTTCTGTGGAGATATAGGTTTTATCTTGTTCGAGGTTGATGCTCGGTTCCAAGGGTCGTATGGTTGCGCCTATGCCGTGCAGCGTGCTCATATTTGCCACGGGTGTTCTCATGGCGCGTTCATCTATGCCGGGCAGGCTGATGAGGTTGACGCCTACGGCGGAGTTGAGTTGCGTATTTGTTTTTGAGGAAATCAATATGTTTTGATCTGGAGAAAAAATGCGCACGCCGCCCAAGTCTTTGTGCTTCATGCGCCGGAAGAGCATAAGGAACATGCTCAGAGACTCAGCAAGCAATTCTGTGATGTCGTTTGTGACAATTGTGGCAACATTGCTTTTTTTGGCTGCCGCACTGAGCGCCTTTGCGCTCTCAAGGGAGGCTGCCTGTGCATACAGTGTGGAAATATTGTCAGCAACAGGCGCCTCACCGTATGTACAAAAGAGTTGAATATAAAGGTCTTTTGCAAAGGAGACCGGTGTGCTTGCTGTGTCCACATAGGAGGCGATATTCGTAAATCCGTGTGATGCCATGTACTCTATATAGGCTTCACAAGATGGGTCTGTCGTCGCATAGGCATGAAAGTCCACAGCCGTGTTCTCGCGCAGGAAGGCCGCAGTACTTGCATCAAAAAGTGCTGTTTTTTCTTCGATGCACGCGTCAAGGAGTGCTTGCTGTTCTTCTGCTGCGTCGCGGCTTTTGGTGTTTGCAACACCGGCTTGTGTTGCCTCAAAAGAAGCCGCGCCAAGGTGGCTTGCAAGGCTCGTCAGTTGTGTGACGATGAAGGTCAAGTATGTCATCGGTGTGCTTTCGGTGGCAAGAGCCACTGTACTGCCCGCGTGGGAGCCATATATGCTTGTGGCATAATTAACATCTTTTTGCGTCAAGCCAAAAACGATACTTTCATCGAGCATGCTTACGAGTGTATGGGTAGCTTTGAGGGCTGCATTGGCTGTATTCCACGCGAGTTGCAATCCTTCATTGCTTTCCTTCTCGTTTGCCTTCTGGAGTGCTGATGCGATATTTGCCAAGGGGCCTGTGAAAAGTGCGGCAAGGCGAGCAACGTTTGCAAAGCCCACACTCATGGCGGTGGACATGCCGGCGTGCGTGCTGGCAGCAAGACCAGCCATGGTGGCCTGTGTGCCACTGCAAAAGGCTGTGAAGCTGGGACTTTGCAGGATGGATGTGTCGTCACTCCCTGAGCCCATATAAAGACTTGAGCGGCCGCTGCCTGTGGAAAGATGCAGACCTTGCTTTTTGCCCGTATCATTGAAAACGAGGCCGCCCCCGCCGGCGGTGGTGATGCCGGACATGGTGGCTGTGGCGGCATTGTTCATGGAGCCGGTTTCTGTGTTGGCGATGGCGGAGGAGATGTAGGCTTTGTCGGGGTTGCCGTCAATAAATCCGATAAGCACTTCGACGCCCGGCGCCAAGGGGAGAATGGTGCCATGGGAGGCGCCCACAGAGGGTTGGGCGCGTCTGAGCCAGCAAGAGGCTTTGCCGCGGCCTTTGCCTGAAGTATCTTGGGGAAATACGACTTTATAGCGTCCGTGTTCGTCGAGTTCCGGCGTGTGTGCGTCTGACGCGGCGTCGATGAAGGCGTGGATGACACCTCCCATTTTTTTGCGTTCTGTGACGCGTTCGGGACGAAATTGCACAGTGGCGGGAATGCATGTAAAGGTATTTTTGTAGAAATAGTGGACAGAGTTTTCTAATGGAATGCCAAGGACGGAGGAGAGATAGCCCTCTTGACTGCCCTCGTGCTCGATTTTTGTGAGGCAATAATCTGTGCAAAAGTCCTTGCGATAGTGCTCTTCAAGGGTGAAGAGGTAGCCTGCGCGCAAGGTGGGGACGGCGCTTGTGCCAGAGTATGTGCGCGCATGACAGCGTAAGGCTTGTGCGCGGATGGTGGCAAGGCGCTTGCCCTCTTCGACACTTTCAAAACCGTCGCCGTAGAAGAAAAAGACGCCAATGCCCATGGGGTCTACGGAGGCAGAAGCTTCTATGTTGACATTGGGATTTTTCCAATCATAATCCCGCACAAAGATGCTCTTGGGCAAGGGAATTTTTTGGAAGGTGAAGCTGTGTATACACTCGACACTGTGATTGTGCTCAAGGCCGGAAATGGGCT
>CAYJGA010000294.1:0-3070 GCA_964369255.1 uncultured Desulfovibrionaceae bacterium | reverse complement strand
CATAGCCGTTAGACGAGGAACGAGCCTTACGGATACAGAGAGCAGCGATGTTTGGAGGAAAACTTTTTTTTCCTAAAAAAAGTTTTCCCCCAAGAAGAAAAAAAGTTTTCCCCAAACCCCTTTCAAAAAAACTTTAGGCTTACATTCCGCTCGGCACAAGCTCTCTTTCTGAAGAAAAACTCGATGCGTGTGCCGGCACATGCGCGCGGGGCGGCAAAACGGTGCGACGGTGATGTGTGCTTGCGCTGTCATTGACGGCGTCACTGTGCTGCTCCTGAGCAAAGCTCATGGGATATTTGAGCAATTCGAAGAAAATATCCCCACGCACGGGCTTGCTGAAGAAGTATCCTTGCGCCACATCGCAGCCTATGTGCGTGAGCCAGTCGGCATGCTCCGTCGTTTCTACGCCTTCTGCCACAACCTTGATGTGCAGCTGCTGCAACATATTCACGATGCTATCCACAATGGTGAAGCCCTTGCCCTCGGCCATATTGGCGTCGAGGAATGCCTTGTCAAGCTTGACAACGTCCAAGGGGATGGAGCGTAGGCGGTTGAGCGAAGAGACGCCGGTTCCGAAATCGTCAAGTGCTATGTGGAAGCCCATATTTTTCAACAAGTTGACCTTGCCGATAAAGTGCTCGCATTCTGTGACGATGGCGCTTTCTGTGATCTCAATTTCCAATTCCGCCGGAACGATGCCATAGTGTCTCATGATGTTTTGCAGAGTGGTGACCGTATCGTCGTGCAGAACAGTGTGGCCTGAGAGGTTCACGGCGATGGGGGGCACAAAGACACTCTTTCTGTGTATATGTATGTACTGACACACCATTTCAAAGACATAATGGTCAAATTGGGTGATAAAGCCATTCCTTTCAAAAATAGGAATAAAGTGCTGTGGCGAGACCACCATGCCTTTTTCCGTATTCCAGCGCACAAGCGCTTCTGCGCCGATGATTTTCCGCGTGCTTAAGTCCACCTTGGGCTGAAAAACGAGGAAAAATTCTTCGTTGTCAATGCCTGCCTTCATTTGTCCGAGCACAAAGGAATGCATGCGCAGCTGCTCCTGCATTTCTTCCGTGAAAAATGTGGTCACAAAGCCAAAGGTACACTTGCCCGACTGACGCGCAACTGTGCAATAATCTAACATGGTATTCAAGGGCGTCTTGGGGTCGTGAACGACGTAACAGCCAAAGGACATGCTCAAGCTAAAGTTTTGCCCAAGGATGCGCTTTGCTTCTTTTGAGAGCGCCGCTGTGCATGTATCATCGTGGCTTATTAGGGAATTTGTTCCGTAATTGCGCAAGAGCACGAGGAAGACATCATCCTTTTGTCGTGCGATGACAATGGCAGAGGCAAGAATGCTGCGCATATGCTTGGCAATATGAATGAGCAAATCATTGCCGCGGTCGAAGCCATAATTTTGATTGATCGCGCTGAAATTATCAATGTCGAAGCTTGCAAGCACATATTCATCGGCCTTTGCCCGCGAAAGGTGTGCTGTGACGACATCTAAAAATCTGCGGCGCGACGCAAGGCCTGTGAGGGCGTCCACATGCAGGACGCGTAACAGTTCGTTCTTGCGTTGACGCTCCACATTCAAATAAAGCCCAAAGCCTGCCACAAGCGCGATGCCGATGAGGCTCAAAAAGAATGAACTGTATTCATCCACAAGCTCTGCAAAGGTGGTGGCAGGGCGGAAGGCGTCAATTTCATTGATGACGATGGTGTTCACCTCTAAGGGGTTCAAGGTATCAATGAAGGCATTGGTAATATTAAGACTTTCCGCATGTAACTTTTTTGCAATATATAAGGTATAGGGCAAAACAAGGGGCGTCTGTGAACGCGTATTATTCTTTTTTCCTGCAATATTCATCACATGCCTTGCGTCGATGCTGGAGAGCAGCAAGCCATTGATGACCTTCGCTTCGTAGGCGGCGAGCATGGTGTCAAAGGAAAGGAATGTTTCCAATTGCCACTGCGGATAGAAGGAGCGCACTTCGTCGAGGTCAAGGGATGAATAGTCGAGCATTCCCAAGACATTCTTTTTTGTCGAAGGCAAGCTGTTTCGCGTCACAAGTTCCATGGGAACGGTCAGATAGGGCTTTGACTCCCAAAACAAGCGCTCTTTTTCTTCGCGATTGCCGACGATGGTGCAGAGGACGTCGAAGCCGGAGACATCGGTGTTGGAATCTGTTTCGATGGCGACGTATTCAGCTTGTGACGGATGCTTTTTTGCTAAAACTTTTAAAATATCAAGTGTTATACCATCAGGTTCGCCCTTGCTGTTGACATATTGCAGGGGTGCGTGCGAAGCGGCAAAGGCTGTAATGACAGCGGGGATACGCGGATTGCTCACATCGTGCAGGAGCTTAGCTTGCTGACGCGTCAAAAAAGGGCTGTCCTGCCACAGCGGGAGAATGTACTTGTCGTGCAACCTTTGTAAGAGTGTTGTGTCCATTGTCAGCGTCTGCGCAAGCGTTCTTTGCAGGGTGTGGAGCTGTTCTTGGCGTTCGGGTGTGCTCATAAAGTAGAGCTCTTTTGAGTCCAAAAGCGACACAATCTGCTTGCCCTGCGGCAAGTAGTGTACGGTTGTCAAGTGAAAATCGGCTTCAATGGCCAAAAATTCGGCAATGCTTCTGGGGACGACCACATCCATGGCAATCCTGTGCTTTTGGAGCCATGCGTAGAGGTGGTCTTCAAGGCCAATACCCGGCAACACAGCCACTCTTCTGCCATTCATGGACGAGAGGTCGTCTCTGTAGGCGTCGTGATCTGCCTCAGCCACGAGCACCATCTGCGTACTGCTGACAGGCTCCGTCGTGAAGGCGAAATTCTTCATGCGCGGTGGTGTTTTGAATGTCAGTGCAAAAATGTCAATTTCGCCCGACGCCAAGAGCGCGTTTATATCGTTGCTTGCCAGAGGCACGAGTTCATAAGTGTCCGGTGAGCGATTATCGAGTATGCGAACGAGGTCGGAAAGGTAGCCTTGTGCCTTTCCGAATTGGTCATGTGCAAGGCCAAAGCCGTCAAAGTAGCCAATGCGAACAACGTCGGCGCTTGTTTTTGCAGA
>CAYJGA010000293.1:0-3088 GCA_964369255.1 uncultured Desulfovibrionaceae bacterium | reverse complement strand
GCCCGAACACGCCTGTGAACGCTGACGCCGAAACAAGCGGAAAGGCGCATTTGGCGACTGCCCCTCTGATTATTCCATTTTGTTTTTTTGAAGGGGGTTTGGGGAAAGCTTTTTTTCTTGGGGGGAAACTTTTTTTTGCCAAAAAAAGTTTCCTCCCCACAAGCCTTTCAGAAAAATCTCTTTATTTGGAAACAGCCCCTAAAGGACAGTCTTATTTGTCCATGGAAAAATCCACGCGGATTTTAAAAAGCTTTGTAGCAGGCAAGTTTAAGATGTCTACTCCTGTCTTTTCTGTGATAGCCGCAAGATCGACGCACACAGCCTCCCATGAGGGGGCAATGTACGTGAACCACACATTATACGCATTCTTACGCAAATAGTTATGCGTGACGCCGGGGAGCGCGTTGACCGTTTCCACGAATGTATCCATCTTTTCAGATGAGACCTTCGCAGCGCACAGCGTGGAACGAAAGCCAAGCTTCTTTGAGTCAAAGTTTGCACCAAGTCGACGGATAAGCTTCATATCCCGCATGCGGTTGACGCGCTCAAGCGCTTCTTGTTCGCTTATGCCAAGCTGTTCCCCGAGGTCGGCATAGGGGCGCGGCACAATGGGAAAGCGTGTTTGGATAATATCAAGCAGTTTTTTATCTAAGGTGTCAAGGTCTGCTTGTTGTGTCATTATTGTTTCTCCCTCAGTTTGCGTGGTATGTAGGTACACAAGGGCTCTTGCCCCATGTGGTTGTTGTCCATACTGTGTGCGCGTGCGCGGCAGCCGCCACAAACCTTGTGGTATTCACACACCTTACACTTGCCTTCATAGTCTTCTTGTGTACGGAATTGTTTGAAGTGCAAAGAGTTTTTCCAAATTTCAGGAAAGGGTTGTTCCTTAATATTCCCGCAATTCAGCTCCAAGTAGCCACAGGGCTGCACTTGTCCCACATGACTGATAAAGCAAAATCCTGTGCCACCAAGACAGCCGCGCGTCATGGCATCCATCCCAAAGTTTTCCATGGTGACATCCACGCCCTCTTCTTTGGCGCGTTGACGCATAATACGATAATAGTGCGGCGCACAGGTCGCCTTCAGGTGCATGGACGTGGTTTTCCGAAAATCGTAAAACCAATGTAACACCTCTTCGTACTCCTCTGCGCTGATAACTTGGTCGGCAAGTCCGGCAGCTCTGCCCATGGGCACGAGTAAGAATATATGCCACGCCACTGCGCCAATGCGCTCACAGAGCTGAAAAATTTCCTTGAAGCTTGCCAGATTGTTCCGTGTCACTGTGGTATTTATTTGAAATTCCACACCCTCGGCTTTCAGATATTCAATGCCGCGCATGGAGGCGTCAAAAGCGCCGGGCACGGCGCGGAAATCGTCGTGACTGGCGGCATCGACACCATCAATGGAAATGGAACAGCGCTGAATGCCGGCCTCGCGAATAGCGCGCGCCGTTTCCGGTGTGATAAGCGTTCCATTGGGCGAAAAGACACAGCGCAAACCCTTATCAGTGGCATATCGGATGAGTTCGTACACATCCGGACGCATCATAGGGTCGCCGCCTGTAAAAATAATAATAGGTTCGCCCACTTGAGGAAAGGTGTCAATGAGGTCTTTCGCCTCTTGCGTGGACAGTTCTCCGGGATACGGTTCTGTATGGGCTTCGCCGCGACAGTGCTTACACGCAAGATTACACGAACGCGTCACTTCCCACGCAATAAGGCGACACTTGGGAGTGCCATCGGGTAAGAAACGCGCCGCATGGGAATGCGCTTGCCCTGCGCCATGCCCGTGTAAACCTTGTCCGTGACCTGAACCGTGTCCGCCATGTCCTGCGCCGTGCTCTGCACCATGTCCTGCGCCATGTGCAGCATGCGCCGCTTGTCCGGATAAATGAGGGTGTTGTCCACGCATCAGCGCAAACCTCCTTGAAGCAAAAGGGATTCCGTGAAATAGTTGATGATAATATCCGCGCCCGCACGCTTAATACCCATGAGCGATTCCCTCACCACCGCGTCTTCGTTGATCCATCCTTGCTGCGCGGCGGCCTTGATGAGCGCATATTCGCCGCTTACCTGATAGGCTGCCAAGGGCATGTCAAAGTTATCTTTCAAAAGGCGGATGATGTCCTGATACGGCCCAGCCGGCTTCACCATCAGAATATCCGCGCCCTCTGCCACGTCGGCAGCGGCTTCGCGCAGAGCTTCACGGCTGTTGCACGGATCCATCTGGTAAGATTTTCTATCACCGCTTTGCGGCGCAGATTCTGCCGCCTCGCGGAAAGGGCCATAGTACGACGAAGCATACTTCACTGCATAGGACATAATGGGAATATGCTTGTACTCCGCTGCGTCAAGGGTATGTCGCAGAGCCGCAATGCGCCCATCCATCATGTCAGACGGCGCCACCATGTCCGCACCTGCATACACATGAGACAAAGCCACTTTTGAAAGTAGCTCAAGGGTGGGGTCATTAAGCACATCCCCCTTGGGTGAAAGCAAACCACAGTGCCCGTGGGACGTATATTCGCATAAACAGACATCAGTGACCACCATAAGCTCCGGCCAGCGTTTTTTCAGCATGCGCACGGCGCACTGCACGATGCCGCCTTCGCTGTAGCCTTCACTGCCAATGGCGTCTTTTTGCGCAGGAATGCCAAAAAGCATGAGGGCAACAAGTCCGTGGTCAACGGCGCGCTCTACGCGTTTTTCAAGTTCGTGCAAGGACAGTTGATATTGACCGGGCATAGAGGAAATTTCTTTAGAAAAGGACATGTCGTCTGTTTCCACGACAAAGTAAGGCATAATCATATCTTCAGCGCGCAAAGGTGCTGTCTCGCGCACCATGGAGCGGATTTCGGGCGTATGACGCAGGCGTCGGCCTCTATAAAATGTGGTATTCATGAACGGTTCTTTTTTGTTTTGAAGGGTAAAGAAAATTGAAAAATATGTGCTTTCAATGCCACAAGTCTCACAAACGAGTATGCCGCATGGGCGCGTGCCTTGTAAAGATGTTTTTGTATGTTGCAGGTAAGGTTTTCACGTCATTCTAATTTGCCCCGGAGTCTTCCATGGCCTTGACATCCGCTAAG
>CAYJGA010000292.1:0-3096 GCA_964369255.1 uncultured Desulfovibrionaceae bacterium | reverse complement strand
AAGACTTTTTTTTCCTAAAAAAAGTTTTCCCCCAAGAAAAAAGTCTTCCCCAAACACCTTTCAAAAAAACAAATCGGAATGACCTGCGGCCGCGCCCTTGCCGACAAAATTTCTCTTTTCATTGCATACGAGGCGTGCTATCTTGCCGCTATGAAAACGAATTATGACAAAACGTTCATCACCCTCTCCCCTGCCGGTGTACTGAAATGGCCAGACACAGAAGGAAAGAAAGAAGTTGGCACATGGCAAGAACGCTGGTTTCAGCTTGCAGCGCGCAGCACACAAGGCACTGCCAAAAACGCAACGCAGCAAGCTGTTGTGGCGCTTTTCTGGGAAAATATCGCCGCCGCATGCATAACTGCCCTTTGTCGCATCAGCAACCCGGACGCAACGCAAGAGCACGACATCCCTCTTGTTATCAACATTCCTCTGCCCGACGAGGCCGATGACTGGCTCCACATGGCACCGCCCATGCCCGGCGGTGAATATCTCTCCTATAATATTCTCCGCAAATTATGGCAAAGCCTGCTCCAATGGTGCGCGCAGTCCATCCAAAAAAACGGCAGTATCCACGCATTCTTACAAGAACACGCCCCGCAGTGGCAACAAGTCGGACGCGTTTTTTTTCACCTCGCGGAAAACAAGCTCGATGCAGACCACCCCTTCGCCTTCATGTCCACATTCACCGTCGGACTCAACGAAAAAGGACAGCCGCGCCACATGCCCCTCGCCGCTGCACTGCGCCAATCCGCAGAACAAGACCCGCACACCCTTGTCCGCCTCCTTGTACCCGTGCATACCGCTTCACAGCACGTCCCGTGGATTTCCCAAATGGTACACGACGGCAGCCTCTACAAAGCCGTCCCCCTTACACCCAAGCAAGCCCACGCATTTTTGGAATCCATCCCCCTCATGGAAAGCAGCGGCCTCGGCGTCCGTATGCCGGATTGGTGGAAAAAACGCCCCAAGGCCGTCGTACAAGCCACCGTGGATGTGGAACAGCGCTCCGCTCTCGGTGCGCACGCGCTCCTAGATATGGACATCGGCCTTGCTCTTGGTGACGAAAAACTTACAGAAAAGGAAATGGACGAACTCTTAGCCCTCAGCGTCGGGAGCGCGGGGATCGTGTTTTTCAAGAACACATGGGTCGAAGTGGATACTGACAAAATCAACCAAGCCCTCGCACATTGGCGCAAGGTGAAGCAGCATGTGAGCGCGGGAAGAATGAGCTTCCTTGAAGGCATGAGACTCTTGGCAGGTATGCCTCAGGAGAGCGACGACGCCTCCGACATTGACGAAGACTCACTGCGTCAATGGTCACACGTCAATGCAGGGCCGGAGCTTGAAAAGTTTCTCTCATTCACTCGCCAAGAATTTACACATACGTCCGAATCTGTGGGGAAACCCATAGAAGGACTCACGGCCACACTGCGCCCATATCAAGTCAAGGGTGTGCAATGGTTGCACTTTTTAGGCCAACTCCAGCTTGGCGCGTGCCTTGCCGATGATATGGGGCTTGGGAAAACTTTGCAAATATTGGCGCTGCTCTTACTTGAAAAACAACTGGAAGGACAAAAAGAAAAGCAAGAAACAGATGCAAAAGCGTTGACCACAAAGCGGGCATCAAAGAAACAGACAACGAAGAAGCAAGCGGTCACAGAACAGGCGCCAGCAGAACAGGCGCCAGAGGGACAGGCAGCAGCAGAGCAGGTGGCAACACGCCCATCCACCCTCCTCGTGGTGCCCGCCTCGCTCCTCGGCAACTGGCAAGCAGAAATAGCCACCCACGCCCCCAGCCTCACCGCCCTCATCCTGCATCCTTCCGCCGCGGAAATGAAAAATACCACCCGCGAGCACATGGAGCATTGCATGGCAAAGGCCGACCTCGTCATCACAACCTATGGCATGTGCCAACGCCTTCCGTGGCTCCAAGAAATTCAGTGGCAGCGCGTCATCGCCGACGAAGCACAGGCCATAAAAAATGCCCAAACACGACAAAGCAAGGCCGTGCGCGCCCTCTGCGCGCACACACGCATCGCCCTCACAGGCACACCCATCGAAAACAGGCTGAGCGACCTATGGGCATTGTTTGACTTTTTGAATCCGGGACTCCTTGGCAAACCCAAAGAATTTGATACACGTATGAAGCGCATGGCACAAAGCACAGAACGCTTCGCCCCATTGCGTCGCCTCGTTTCCCCCTACATCCTGCGCCGCATGAAAACGGACAAAAGCATCATCCAAGACCTGCCAGACAAAACAGAAATGCCCCTCTTTTGCCATCTCACCAAGGAGCAAGCAAAGCTGTACACAGGCGTCACAAGCCAGCTCAAAGCGACACTGGAATCCCTCGACAGCTCACCGGAGAGCCGCGCAAAGCGCCGCGTCGTCATCTTGCAAAGCCTCATCCTCCTCAAGCAAATATGCAACCATCCCCACCAAGCCGGAGGGCACACGCAAAAGCACGAGGCCTACGACCCCGCCCTTTCCGGCAAATTTCAACGCGTGGCGGAATTGTGTACGGATATTGCCGCGCGTCAAGAGCGCGTTCTTGTGTTTACGCAATTTAAGGAAATCATTCCGCACTTGTGTCGTGTACTCGAGGGCTGTTTCGGACGCAAAGGGCTTATACTCCACGGCGCCGTACCTGTGAAAAAGCGACAGGAACTTGTGAAAACATTTCAAGAACCGGACGGCCCCCCCTTCTTTGTCCTGTCCCTCAAAGCAGGGGGCACAGGTCTGACCCTCACCGCCGCAAGCCATGTCATACATGTGGACAGATGGTGGAACCCCGCCGTGGAAAATCAAGCCACAGACAGGGCCTTTCGCATCGGTCAAAAGCGCAATGTGCTCGTGCATAAATGCGTCACGCGCGGCACTTTAGAAGAGAAAATTGACACCCTGCTTGAAGAAAAGAAACAACTTTCAGACGAAGTGCTTGGCGCCAAGGCAGAGCTTGACATCACATCCTTCGATGACAAAGCACTCCTTGATTTTGTACGCTTAGATATTACACAATTTTGAGGAAATATTATGTACTATTCTTTCGGACCATCTGAAACAAAAGCACAGAAACAGAAAAAAGCAAAAAAAGTT
>CAYJGA010000291.1:0-3097 GCA_964369255.1 uncultured Desulfovibrionaceae bacterium | reverse complement strand
CCCCCCACACCCCCCTTCAAAAAAACCATCTGTGTAGCTAAACAATCGGCGCTGTTGAATGGAAAATCGAAAAAGCATACTTTAGATAAGCAGTTAAAGCTGTTTTATATTTTTTGCGGTGCGTCACTTCTTGCTAGAAAAGTGGCTCACCGCAATTTTTTAAATCTATTCTTACATTTCAAAAAAATCTTAGAACGAGATGCTGGCGCTGCTGGCGTTGCGTTCGATGAGCTTGATGGCATGCGCTGCTTGTCGCCCGATGGTGGACTGTCGTTGCATTTCCTTTTCTATGGAGGTGATGCCTTTGAGGACAGTTGTGTGGCGACGATTGAAGCGTGAGGCGATGTCTTGCAGTGTTGCGTCGGTGTGTTTGCGTGCGAGGTAGTAGACGGTGCCGCGTGCGAGGACGCATTCTTTGCGTTGGCTGCGTGAGTAGAGCTGTTCTTCGTTCATGCCGAAGCTGCTGAGGACAAGTCGTATGATTGTTTCCATATCAAGGCTTTGTTCGACTTTCGCGTATTGGGAGAGGACGTCGAGGGCAAGTTCGACGCAAATTTCACGCTTTAAGTGTTTTGCTTTGAATATGAGGTTGTTGAGGCAGCTTTCAAGTTGTCTTACGTCCGTATTGAGATGGTTGACGAGAACGTCGGCTACGGGTTCCGGGAGGAGGACTTGAAATGAGCGTGCTTTGTTGCACAAAATGGAACGACACATATCTTGTGTGGGCTTCTCGATGGTTGTGAGCATGCCGGAGGAAAAGTAGGAAACGAGCTGGCTGTCCACATCTTGCAGTTCGCGGGGGGTGAAGGAAGATGTGAGCACAAGTCTGCTGCCCTTTGATTGGAGTGTTTTAATGGTGGCAAGGGCTTCATTTTGAGTTTTTTCTTTTCCTTGGAAGAAGTGGACGTCTTCAAGGAGGAGCACATCAAGGTCGCGCAGAGCGGCCTTGAAGTCATCCATATTATGGTGACGGCTTGCGTGGACAAAGCGCGAAGTAAATTCTTCAGCCGTCAAATATCCTACACTCAATTCTTCTTTTTCATGAGCGAGTTTTTGACCGATGGCGTGTATGAGATGCGTTTTGCCAAGTCCTTGGGTTGCGCTGATAAAGAGCGTTTCCACAACGCCATTGCTTTGGCAAATATCTTGAGCGGCGGCGACTGCCACAGCATTTGTGGGGCCTGTGACGAAATCGTTGAAGCGATAGCGCCAGCGTACGACTGTAAAAGGATTTTGCAAGGGCAGTGGGAGAACGCCTTGTGTTGGTACGGGGCGCGCTGTTTGGTTTTGCTTGAGGCAAGCGGCTTCTGCGAGCACTCTTTCTGCGCGCACTCTTTCTGCGCGCACTCTTTCTGCGCGAGCTTTTTCTGCGCGAGCTTTCTCGAGTTGGCATTGGTCTTGATTGGTGTTTTCTGGGCGCATTGGATTTTCAAAAGCATGTTGTTCGCGAGGCGCAAGCATCTGTACAGTGTGCGCAGAGGCATTCCTTGAGCTGGTCAATGTATTCCCTTTTGTCGCATGGTGTTGCACGACAGTGGTCTTGTGGGCATTTTGAATACAACTTTCAATCTTATCAACTTTGCGCATAGTAGCCTTCTCTGTGCTAACCTGTCGTGTTCCAATCTTACTTGAAATCAATAAACCTTAAACAGTCATGAGCGATCAAATCACACTGTTGTTTGTTGAGCTCATGGTGTTTTCCAATAAAAGGCATGACGCCAAACGTCATTTCATATTATGACGCCAAGCGTCATTTCATATTATGACGCCAAACGTCATTTCATATTATGACGCATGGCGTCATTGCCCTTGTGTGGCGAGAGTTCTTTTCAGGCGCGAATTTTCGGCAACACACCTTAAAAAGAAGCATTGTTGAAAATTATTGCGTTCTTTATGTCACTCTTCGTCACGGGATTGGTTCTATCGCAAAGCCCCTGCTCGCATCAAAGCGCATAAGCGCGACTTTTCGATTTTTTCTTCCCCAAGCGAGTCTTTCTGAATGCTTGTCTAATATGCTAAAATTATGGGTAAATAATAAAGTGAATAATTCTTCACATTCCCATTCCCCCCCTCTTTCAAAGGATTTTTGACAGTGGTCAAAATATATTATCGAAACTTTCCCCAGTGTTTTTCCACAGGAGGATAAGTAGGCATCTTCGATTTTCTCTGTTTTTCGCTAAATTTTTCTTTCTCCAAATTCTTTTTTTGAAAGGGTTGGGTGGGGGGAAAGCTTTTTGTGGTTTATATTTTTTTGTTCAAGTTTTCCCCCCAAGAAAAAAAGAAAAAAGTCTTCCCCAAGGCCCTTTTAAATTCCAAATGCCGGCTTTCGCATTGACACCCACCTGCGCGTAATGTATATGTTAATATATGTGAAGAAGAACTTCATGAGGGAGGGCACATGTCACGCGCCGCAATTATTTCAAAAGCACAAGGCTTTGTGATTGTTGAACGTCACGGACAGACTGTGGAACTTACGCAAGGAGACGCACTTTTTAGCTCCGACACCATTAAGACACAAAATACCCCCGTCGAACTCACCTTTGCCGATAAGAGCATCGCAGCACTTGGACCTCACACAGAAATGCACATCAAGGACTTTGTTTTTGATCACGAAGAGCCAAGCTTTGTTATGGAGCTTGCCACAGGTGCCATGCGCTCAATTTCCGGCGCTGTCGTCGAACATAATCCCGACGCCTTCAAAGTTATCACACCCATGGCCACTGTGGGCGTGCGCGGCACGGATTTTCTCATCAATGTCCTCCCCAGTAAGAGCGAGGAATTTGTTGTCCGTTCCATTGACCAAGCGCACAATCTCGTCATCACCACACACGACGGACAGCAAATTTCTCTCACAAGCCCGCTCCAAGGCGCCTTCATAGGCACAGAAACTGATGGCACCCTCGTGCCACGCATATTCTCGCAGGAAGAAATCAATATCCTTGTACAAAAAGTCTCTGCCATCCTTAATGAAGAACTCGACAAGGACGCCTCTCATGCGAATCTGGACGAAGAGCAGTATACGGATGAAGAAAGATTGCGTAAGGACGAAGAGCGGTATACGGATGAAGAAAGATCGCGTAAGGACGAAGAACGGTAT
>CAYJGA010000290.1:0-3154 GCA_964369255.1 uncultured Desulfovibrionaceae bacterium | reverse complement strand
ATCGTGCCAATGATACCGGATATTTTAAGTCTATTGGGAAGTTCCCAACTTAAAGATACAATTGATACTGTTAAGAAGTTTTACAACCCAGATTTACAGCTTTTGGGTATACTTCTTACTAAATACAATCGTCGCACTAAGCTTACACGTGAAGTGAAAGATATGGCAAAGCAAATTGCTGAGCAGCTTAACACTGTTGTTATCGAAACTTATATCCGAAACAGCGTCAGTGTTGCAGAAGCACCAGCTCACGGCGAGAGCATTATCACCTATTCTCCACGCTCAACAGCTGGAGAAGATTATGCACTTTTAGTTAAAAAGCTCATCAGTGGCAAGCTATAACCTTAATTAAAACAATTGTAAGCGCTCTTATCATTCCTTAGACTTTGCGTGATGGGAGCATAATGAAAATAGTTTATTTAATGCCGAAGCAAAGCGGCGGAATGGAGACAAATTATGGCAAAGAAAACTTCAAAAACAGCACATGTTATGAACTTGCTGACTAAAAGCGAGACTAGCGAGGAAGTTGAAAGCGCACAAATTAGTGCACAACCAGCTGTTAGCGAGGATGCAACAAAACCTGGCACAGATAGTAATGTAGATCCAATCTCAAACGCATTAGAGGCGTTTGTTCAAGAGGAAGAAGCCAGCTTAGCTCAAGATAGTATCCCAACCGAGGAAACTGCTGTAGCAGAGGAAGATGCGATAGTCGAAGATAATGCGGTGAAAAACACAGCACCAAAAACAGGAGAAAATTGCGACAGCGCCTTACACGCGCGCACAAGCTGTGCAAGCTTGTATTGACCGTCCGGTGTCTTCTCAGATTCCACAGGGTCGCACCAACAAAAGTTGTCCACACCTGCAAGGTAATCGGGGTTCGCACCCACAGCCACCGCATTGCGAATGGCCTCATCCATGGCATTGGCCATCATCCAGTAGGTGTCATAGTCGCTGAGTTTGGGGCAGATACCATGGGCAATGGCAAGACCTGCGTCGGACTCCAGCACCGGACGCAGCACGCCTGCGTCGGAGGGGCCGTCGCTCTTCACACCCACCATGGGCTTGATGACACTGCCGCCGCGCACTTCATGGTCGTACTGGCGGACGATATATTCTTTTGAGCAAATATTCAGGCGCCCAAGTATGCGCTTTAAGAAGTCGCCAGCCTGTGCGACGTCCATGTCCAGACGGGTGTCCGTGTGCACCGGCTGCTGCCATTGGGCTTTGAGTTTGAGCTGGGGCACGCCGTGATGGAGGAAATCCATATGGACATGGGTGACGATTTTCTCCCCGTACACCACATGGAAGAAGCCGGAGTCCGTATAATGCCCAAGGACAGACGCTTCTACGTCCATTTTTGCGGCAAGATCGAGAAAAGCTTGGACTTTCTCCTGTGGCACGGCGAGCGTCATGCGCTCCTGTGCCTCAGAAATCAAAATTTCCCACGGACGCAAGCCGTCATATTTTAAAGGCGCTTTGGACAGGTCAAGATGACAACCGCCTGTGTCCTCTGCCATTTCGCCCACAGAGGAGGAAAGGCCGCCTGCGCCATTATCGGTGATGGCATTGTAGAGACCAAGGTCGCGGGCGCACATGATGCAATCATACATCTTGCGCTGAGTGATGGGGTCGCCAATCTGCACCGCAGTTGCAGGAGAGCCTTCGTGCAGCTCTTCCGACGAGAACGTGGCGCCGTGGATGCCATCCTTGCCGATGCGACCGCCCACCATAACAATGGCGTCGCCCACTTCTGCCTTCTTTTCCCAACCGGGCTTGCCCGCCACTTCTGTGGGAATAATGCCCACTGTGCCGCAGTACACAAGAGGTTTGCCGAGGAAACGCTCGTCAAACACAAGGGAGCCGTTCACTGTGGGCACACGGGACTTGTTGCCGCCGTGCTCCACCCCCTCACGCACGCCTTCAAGCACGCGACGCGGATGCAACAGACGCGGCGGAAGCACGGCGTCATGAAATGGGGAAGCAAAGCAGAAGACGTCCGTATTACACACAAGCTCCGCGCCCATGCCCGTGCCCATGGGGTCACGGTTCACGCCCACGATACCCGTCAAAGCGCCTCCATAAGGGTCAAGGGCTGAAGGGCTGTTGTGGGTCTCTACCTTGATGCACGCGTCATACGCGCCAATAAAGGCAATGACGCCGGCATTATCCTTAAAGACAGACTTGCAAAAATCGCCCTCGCCAAGACGCGCGCGAATGGTCGCCGTGGCATCGCGAATGCACGATTTATACAGGTTATCCACGTCCTCACGCACGCCTGTGTGTGCATTTGTATAATCTATGCGCGACGCAAAAATCTTGTGCTTGCAATGCTCCGACCATGTCTGCGCCAGCACTTCAAGTTCCGCATCGGTGGGATCTGCCGGCAGGCCGTGCGCTGCGCGGTGCTGTTTGACAACATCGTCTTGGAAGTAGGCGCGGATGCATTGCATTTCTTCAAGGTTCAGCGCAAGTGTATTATCACGGCTCACCGCCATCATGGCCCCGTCGTCCATGCCGGACAAGGCGACCGTTTCCACCGCATCGCTGGCAGAACCTGTCACCTTGGCGGCCTGCGCTTCAAAGCCTGCGGCGCTGTGCCACTCTTCCTTGCTCTTGAGACGATAGCGCTGAATAAGTTCGTTGCATAAAAGGTCGCGGGCGATCAGCTCCACGCTTTCGCGTGTGAGCGGCGCGTCCTTTGTGCTTAAAATTCGATATTGTACGGAAGTATACACATGGAACGCTTCGCGGGGGAGCTGCAAGACCATGGCGGCGGTGTCGCGGGCGGTGCGCCCTTCGTTGTCTGTGACGCCCGGACGAAAGCCGACTTCAAGGATGAAGTCCGCGTCGAGAGGCGAGACGGGCAACATCTCGAGGGACAAGGCTTCGAGGGAGGCGCGCTGCATGACGGGGTCGTGCCAGATGGCTTCGCGCAAAAGAAAATCCACATGTTCCTTTGTGAGGCCACTCTCAGGCGCTGGTGCGGCGTCATGTGCCTGTGCAGTGTCAAGGGTAAAAACCTTTATTTGTCGTATGGCTGCCACAGGAATATCCAAGGCGCTGGCGATATGATGCGCCGTTTTCTTCCCCACGGTGTCGTCTATGTGTGGGTGCAAGCCCACTTCGATGCGGTACAACATGGTATCTCCCCTCT
>CAYJGA010000289.1:0-3163 GCA_964369255.1 uncultured Desulfovibrionaceae bacterium | reverse complement strand
GCCGCCCTGCCCGTCACTCACACGGATGGTAAAGCTTTCTGCGACGCGCTGGCCTTTGTTGAGGGCGTCCGTGTCTGCATCGCTGTTGTTGAGCACATAGGTGAAGGTGCCATCCGGCGCGAGGGTGAGGGTTCCGTAGAGACCTGTGATGCTGTCTTCAGAACTCCCGTCTGGGCTTCCATGTACATCGGCATCCACAAGAGCATAGGTAAGCGCGTCGCCGTCCGCATCTTCAGCTACGAGGCGACCACTGGCGACGGGCACGCCTTCTGTCGCTGCATTGCTGTCATGGTCTGCACCTACGCCGGCTTCCATCACTGTCACGATTGGCGCATCTGGAGCAAATTTGGGCGCGGTGTTCGCAGGTTCTGTGTCCTCCACAGTCACACGCGCCTCGTCTGGTACATTCGGAGGCACCACATCGGAAAGAAAGCGCGCTTCGGGGCTGTCTCGTTCGCCTTTGTATTCTTGGTCGAGGCGTTCCAAGCGCTCTATGCCTTCCAAGATTTCCCCCTGCACAAAATCCCCTCTGCCGAAAACGTCTGTGATATTGTCCCCTGCGGCGGGAAGAAGCTCTTCGCCGAATGTGGTGAAAAAGTTTTCGCCGGAGACGACGTTTTCACCGATGATAAAATCCGGCAGATTTTCGGTGTCGTGATGCTCATAAAAGCCGTCGAGGCGTATGACAGCATTGCTGTCAAAACCGAAGACAAGCGCGTTGCCTTCGCGGCTGAGCGTCGCTGCATCCGGCGCAAAGTCGAGGGTGATGGACGTGATATTCTTAGGGGCGATGCTGACATCTTGGTCAGCGGGGGGTTGTTGCAAGACGATGTTGCTCATGGGCTTTCCTCATACAAAAATTTTTATACACACTGCGCACACAAAACACACAGACACTGCTCAAAGCTCTAACACAGCGCCCTTCTTGCGTCAATAAAGTTCACACATTTCAATACTATGCAAACGCATCCTTCCATACAAAAGTCTGTAAAAGCAGCCATCGCAAGCAGCAAAAAAAACGATTGTGAGTAAAAAGTTTTTTTGAAAACACGCTTCCCCCCAAGAAAAAACGTCTTCCTCAAAGTCCTTTCAAAAAAAAGCGGAATGACTCGCCACTTGCCATCCGTGTACAGCTGTGCTAGGCTGTCTCTGACGGAAAAGCTACGGAGGTCTCATGGAACATACAGGTCTTACACTCAAAAATGCGCGTTCGCCTCAAAAAAGCACGACACAGTGCCCTTTAGGCATTGATGCGCGCGCCTTCTTGGCGCGCATGGTTGACGCGCATGCTCACGAAAGACTCTCCGTCCTCGACAAAAACACCGTCATTTCTTGTATGCTGTGCGGACAATGTGCGAACATGTCGCCGCCGCCACTCTCGCCACACGGCGAAAGCATGACACAATTTTGCGTGCGCGCGCGGCAATACATGGTGGAAAACAACACCATGCCCCAATCCACCTATGGCTTTGCTCTTGACGAATTGCACGCGTCGACGCGGCGCCCCGTCACACTCTTCATGGGTGACCCCTATCACACAGATATAAACTATGCCTTCTTCCCCGGCTGCCAACTCTCCGGCGCACGATGGAAACAAGTACTCGATGTCTATGCATTTTTGCGCACGCAACTTCCCATGGGGCTCATGCTCTCCTGCTGTGGCACCCCTGCCCAATGGGCGGGACACGACGACCTTGTGACAGAAACCGCCGAGCATATCGTCCTCCAATGGAATACCTTGGGACAGCCCACACTTGTCATGGCCTGCGCGTCCTGCGTACAATTTTTTCAAGAAACCATGCCGCATATTCCCTGCGTGTCCCTGTGGGAACTGCTCCACACATACAAGGAACATATGCCGCTCCCCCCCGAAAAAAACGCGCAGGAACACACACAAACACTCTGCATACAAGACCCCTGCGGCGCCCGCCATAATAAGGCGTGGCACGAAAGCACACGCCTCTTGGCGCAACATTGTGGCGTCACCTGCGCAGAAGCTGTCAACCACGAAAAGGAGTCTCAATGCTGCGGGTATGGCGGCCTTGTGTGGTGCGCACGCCCCGATGTGGCAGAAGAAGCCACGGAAGCACTCGTGGAAAATCTGGGCGAGCACACAACGCTCGCATCCTGTATCATGTGTCGTGACAGGCTTGTGAACCAAGGCAAAGCATGCCTCCATCTGTTTGACATTCTCCCCATCCTC
Source organism: uncultured Desulfovibrionaceae bacterium (assembly GCA_964369255.1). Taxonomy (GTDB): domain Bacteria; phylum Desulfobacterota; class Desulfovibrionia; order Desulfovibrionales; family Desulfovibrionaceae; genus CAYJAD01. Next base: position 960 of record CAYJGA010000289.1, on the reverse strand, counting down.
AGCCATAGTGCCCAAGACGCACACAAAAAACCCCTGAGCCTCTCTGCAAAGCGTATCAACAGAGTACGCCTTGCACGGGAAATCATGGATATTTATGGCACCTCAAGCATTGTCCAAGAAGCGTATGCCACGCGCGACCCACTCCCCTTGCGCTCCCTCACAGATTGCGCTCTGCTGCATATCGAGCCAACTCTCCTCGAACAGCTAGAACGCAAGCACATACTTCACCAGGACGCCGCTGCTGCTGTGCGCGCCGTAGAAGCACAAAAAACATGCTTCCTTGACACGGAAGGCGGGCACTCTTTCGGTGCATGGCAATCGGGAACGGTGACATTCTGGGTGCGCTATTCCAAAGACGCCAACGACACATACCAGCTGCATGACGCATGGCGCACCTAGGGGCTGTTTCTAAATAAAAACCATCTGTTTAGCTAAACAATCGGCGCTTGCGAATGGAGGATTGAAGAGATGTTTTGTAGTTTTATATAAAAAGACTCGCTTTGACATTCATGCATGACCTGTGAATGACTTTTACTGTTGAATACGGAGGATTTTATGAACAGCTCCCCGCTTCACAAGAAAGATCCCAGCCTCTGGGTGTGCGCAGAATGCGAACACCCCCTCGAACAACAAAGCATACAAGCTTTCTACCTTGAACACGCCTTTTCTACCACTCCGCCCACCTGTCCGCGTTGCGCCTTTGTCCTCGTGCCCAAGTCCATCGCTGAAGGAAAAATGTTTGAAGCAGAACAAAGCATGGAATTACACAGGCAAGTACGCATGGAAAAGACCACAGAACAGTCTGTAAAAAAAGCCAGTCCGCGCACGCCTCTCAGCTCATTATAGTGTAGTTTTGAAAGCTGACTTGCTTTGCGCATGTACCTTAAATGTTTTTTTGAGTTTCTCATCCGAAAGCGCCGATTGTTTAGCTAAACAGATGGTTTTTTTGAAGGGGGGTTT
>CAYJGA010000288.1:0-3167 GCA_964369255.1 uncultured Desulfovibrionaceae bacterium | reverse complement strand
CCTCATCAAAAAGGTCGGAATGCTGTGAAAAGACTTGTGTGGCGCGGATAGCCAAGGGGCTGTCCACATAGATGGGCATATCCGCGGGTAGCCTGCCTTCCTTTGCCAGCTGATGCAAGCAATAAAGCAGTTCTTGGGTGCGCTCCACAGCAAAGGCCGGAATGATAACTTTTTCGCCGCGGCTGTAGCTATATTGGATGGCTTCCGCCAATTCGTCCGTGGCGCTCACAGTGGCATTGTGGTTACGATCCCCATAGGTCGACTCCAAGAAAACATAGTCCGCGGTAAAGGACGGCTCCGGATCGCGCACAATCAGCGCTTGAGGGCGTCCCAAGTCGCCGGAGAAAATCACACTTGTGGTGACACCATCCTCTTCTGCTTCCACATGAATAAAGGCGGAGCCGAGGATGTGCCCTGCGTCATAATAGGTAATGCGGATGCCGGGATGCGGTTCAAATGTCTGTTTATACTCCACAACATGCAGCAGTGGCAGTGTTTTTTCCGCATTTGCCATGGAATAGAGAATGGGCGGCGCTTTTTTTCTGCCCCGCCGGCGATACTTTTCCGCCCGCAAACGCGCCTCTGTTTCTTGGATGTGCGCACTGTCAAGCAGCATGATGTTGAGGAAATCCCGCGTAGGCTCCGTACAGTACACAGGCTTTTTGAAGCCCTCGCGTACCATGCGCGGCAAGAGGCCGGAATGGTCGATATGAGCGTGTGTCATAAGAATAAAATCAATGTCCGCAGGCCGATAGATTGACGTACTAAAGTTGCGCGCCTCAATGGCCTTATTCCCTTGATGCATGCCACAGTCCACAGTAAAGCGCGCCCCCGCGGCCTCTATCATATAACAAGAGCCTGTGACCGTTTGCGCTGCGCCTAAGAATTGTACCTTCATAATGCACCTCCTGTATGCCTCATGCACGTACAGAGCATACAAGAACTTCACAAAAGTGCCAAGTCCCCTCAGAAGACTATTTTCACAAAAAGTATTTTAAAAAACGCGCATATGGCACTTGCACTCCGACGCATGACAGGGTACACTGGTCGGCGCGGTTCACCTATTTTTTCTGTCATCGTCAAACTTCCATAAAAATTATGATTATACCAACAACGACGCCTTCATCTCAGTCCCTTTCTGCACACGCACCCGTGCTTGAGGTGCCCATTTACGATAAAATCTTCACCCTGCACAGGGCTGCAAACTTAGAAGAGCTATGGGATAATATGGTGGAGAACATGTGTGCGCGCCATGAGAAGCGCAAACGCGCCCTTGCCAAGAGCACCACACAGCTCTACGCTGACGCATTTGATTTAGACCCTTTTGCTCAAGACGCCTTTGAGTCGGACGAACGACTCCCCTATTGGACGGAACTCTGGCCTTCGAGTATTGCTCTTTCTCGCTGGATTTACAGTCAAAAAGAGCGCGTCGCGCAAAAAACATGTCTCGACCTTGGCTGTGGCCTTGGCCTCACCGCACTTGTGGGGCACATGTGCGGCGCCCACATCATCGCCATGGATTATGAAGAAGACGCTGTGCAATTCGCACACAAGAATATGCGCGTGAACGCCGAAAAGGGTCTGTTTGACAACACCAGCGCTCCCCCGCCCCTATGGACTGTCATGGATTGGCGCGCGCCTGCGGTGAAACGCGGCAGCCTCGACCTCATCTGGGGCGGCGACATTATGTACGAAAAACGCTTTGTGCAGCCTGTTCTGCGCTTCATTGATTATGCGCTAGACGTTCACGGCAAAGCGTGGATTGCGGAGCCGTGTCGATCTGTCTTTGAACACTTTCAACATGAAGTACACGCGCGGCGCTGGCAATGGCACAAAATCTTTGAGACGCCCATTGAAGCGCTGTATGCGCAAACCATCCCTGTCACTGTCAACATATGGGAACTTTCTCGATGAGGGCATATCATGAGTGAAACCACACGCTTCGGTGTCTCCTTAGACACGACGCTCCTCGGTTCCTTTGACGAACTCTGCGCGCGCCGCGGTTATGGTAACCGCTCAGAGGCCATCCGTGATTTACTACGCAAAGCCCTCGTAGAGGACGCGTGGGAACGCGCCCACACTGATGGCGCAGGCACACTCACTCTTGTCTATGACCATCATAAAAGCGATGTGTCCAAGAGGTTGATGCATATACAGCATGACCATCACGACTGCATCATCACCACCCTACACGTCCACCTTGACCACGACAACTGCCTCGAAGTCCTTGTGCTCAAAGGCGAATGCGACCGCATTCGCACCCTTGCACAAAGGCTCATATCCATCCGCGGTGTCAAGCACGGCGCTTTTTCATTCACCACAACAGGTCAGGATGTCGTATAATGGAAGATGTTCAAAACAGCCCCGCCCTCGTGCCCCTTCCCATCGATCGCGTCGGTGTGAAAAATTTACACCTGCCCGTGCTCATGCGCGATAAAGCCAAGGGCACACAACACACTGTCGCCACTGTAGATGTGGGGGTCGATTTGCCCTCCGCCTTCAAGGGCACGCATATGAGCCGCTTTGTAGAGTCTCTTGAGAACTGGCACGAAGAGCTGGATTACGCGTCTGTCAAAAGGCTTTTAGAGACCATTAAAACACGTCTCGAAGCGCAACGCGCCCATATTGTGTTTCAATTTCCGTACTTTATTCGCAAACAAGCGCCCTCGTCGCACGCCTCCGGCCTCGTCAGCTATACGTGTAAACTCACAGGCGAATTGCACGAGCAAAAAACAGAACTCATGCTCGAAGTGGAAGTGCCTGTCATGACAGTATGCCCATGCTCCAAGGCCATCAGCGATGAAGGGGCGCATAGCCAACGCACGCTTGTCCGTCTTGCTGTGCGCATGCGTAATTTCTTGTGGATTGAAGACTTAGTCCACATGGCAGAACAAGCGGGGTCGTCGCCGGTGTACAGCGTGCTCAAGCGCGAAGATGAAAAGTATGTGACAGAGTACGCCTTTGCGCATCCGGCTTTTGTGGAAGACGTCGTGCGTGGTGTGGCCATTCAGCTCTCACAACACCCCCTCGTGGCATGGTATCGCGTGGAAGTGCAAAGCCTTGAATCTATTCACGCACACGACGCCTTTGCGTGTATTGAAGGGACGGGCTGCTAGCCCGCATATTTCATGAGCACCTCAGGAAGAGCTACTTTTTGGGGTGTTCAA
>CAYJGA010000287.1:0-3181 GCA_964369255.1 uncultured Desulfovibrionaceae bacterium | reverse complement strand
TATAGTTATACCGGCCGCCGCCGTTGTCGCCTTGATTGCCCGTAAAGTTGCCTGTAAGCGTGCCTATGGTGACGGTGCCGCCGCTGGCATAGTTAGCAATACCGCCGCCGTCAAAGGCAGTATTGCCCACAAAGTCCGCGTCCATGTACAGGATAGTGCCCCGATTGTACACAGCGCCGCCGCTGGTGATGCTGCTATTGAAGCTATGCCCATTTTCAAAGGTCATGTCATGGACAATGAGCTGTGCGCCCGGATCGACGCGGATGATTTGATTGTCGCCGCCGCCGTTAAGAGTGTGCCCGTTGCCGTACATGGTGAGGCTGTTGTCGCTTGTAAGGGTGCCGCCGTCTGCGCTGAGGGTCAAGTCGCCCGTGAGGGAGAGGGTGGCGAGGCCGTTCGTATTGGCGGCGCCGATGGCAGCTTGGAGGCCGCCGCTATTGTCCGCGCCCTGCGTGAAGGCTGTGCCGCTATAGGTATAGCTATAATTATTTGTGTAGGCTTTGGCGAAATTCGTCCCTGCAATTACAAGCGGCGTGCTCGTGCCCGCCGCGTCCGTCATGATATTGAAGGCCACGGTGCCCGCGCTTGATGTCACTTTGTCGGCGCGCGCGTTCTTTAAGTCCACGTCAATAAAGAGGGTGCCGCCGGTCTGCGTGAGTGCCGTCCAGTCTTCAATGTTCCCATCGGCAATGGACACAGCGCCGCTGTGCAAGGTCATGGTATTGCCCGACACATCGCCCATGAGCATGACAAGGCCGTCGTCACCGATAGTCTGGTCGCTTCTGTCGCTGTTGATGTGGATGATACCGCCGCTGCCCGTAATGGCGTCCTTCATGAGCACCATGCCGCCCGCGTCGGCGTTCATGTAGACAGTGCCTGTGTTGTGGATGGCATTGGACACGCCGCTTGCCGTATTGCCTTCAAAGAGGGATACGTGCCCCGATTTTGCCCCAATCCCCACAACGCCCTCATTGTAAATACCGCCGCCGCTGGATATGGCTGTATTATTTATAAAGGAGCCGAGAATGAGGTTGACTGTGCTGTCTGCGCTGTTATAAAGACCGCCGCCGCTCCCACCACCGCCGCCGCCGGCAGTATTGCCCGTGAAGCTCCCGGTAATCGTACCAATGGTGAGGGTGCCGCTGCCTTGGGCAGTATTATACATGCCGCCGCCGGAGTTAGTGGCAGTATTGTTCGTGAAATTGCCTGTGAGATCGCCGATACTGACGGTGTTTTGATAGGCCAAATTATACATGCCGCCGCCTTCGCTGGCCGAATTGCCCACAAAGTCCGCGTCCATGTACAGGATAGTGCCCCCATTGTACACAGCGCCGCCGCCGCTGCTATTTTTCGCATTTTGAAAGGTCATGTCGTGGACAGTGAGGATACCGCCTGAGTTGACGGTGATGATGTGTTTGGTGTTCCCGTCAATACTGTGCCCGTTGCCGTACATGGTGAGGATACCGCCGCTTTTGAGGGTGCCGCCGTCTGCGCTGAGGGTCAAGTCGCCCGTGAGGGAGAATGTGGCGAGGCCGTTCGTATTAGCGGCGCCGATGGCATTTTGGAGGCCGCCCGTACCCGATGCGCCTCGTGCAAATGCGCCGCCGCTATAGGTATAGCTATAATTATTGGTGTAGGCTGTGATATAGGTGGCGCTTGTGAGCGTGCTTAAGCCTGTGAAGATGGGCACGGTCGTGGATGCGCCCGTGCTGTCGCTCATGATATTAAAGGCCACTGTGCCGTCGATGGTGCCGTCCGTTGCAGTGACGGTGTCAGCTTTCGTGTTGTTCAAGTCCACATCAAGAAAGAGCACGGAGCCGGATGTGGTGTTGAACCTGCCGCCGCTGAAGACATTCGGATCGCTCGTCCCGATTGTCCCATCGGCAAAGGATAAATGTCCTGCGTGGAGGGTGAGGTGATTGTTTGAGACTTTATTGAGCATGACAAGGCCGTTTGTGGGAGCGTTTGCAACAGCATTATTGACGTGGATATTGCCTGTGAAGGAGGAATCACCCGTGATGGGATCGCGCACGTCTATAAGCCCCATAGTGGTGGGACCCGTTGCTGCATCCGTCACCGTGCCGGCATTGAAGTTGACGACAGAGCTTGAGCCGCCGCTATAAATGGCGTTGGCGACGCCATTTGCCGTATTGCCTTCAAAGAGACTTATACCGTTGTCGGCTATAAAGGTGACGATGTTCGTATTATACACCGCGCCGCCCCTGGCAAAGCCGTTGCTTGTGCTGCCCGTGCCCCCTGTGGCTGTATTGTTTATAAAACTGCTGTTCTTGAAGGTGATGGTGCTCTCTGATCTATTAGCTACAGCGCCGCCGTAGGCATTGCCGCCGCTGTTTATGCCTGTGCCGCCTGTGGCACTGTTGCCTATGAAGTCGCCCGTGAGGGTCGTGATCTTGGTAAAGGCTGCGCTATACACAGCGCCGCCGTAGGCATCGCCGCCCTTGGTAGCGTCGGCGGCTGTTTCCATGCCGCCGCGTGCGCTGTTGCCAATAAAATCGGCGATGATGTGGTCGATGGTTTGATTGTTAGGATGTAGGGCACCGCCGCTGGCAGGGCCGCTGTCGGGGGCATGTGTACTCCCAAAGAAGATGGTGTTGGTGATGCTCTCGTCTAAGCCGCTGATGCGATCTTTCCTCACAGTGATGCCCGCCGCGGGCGTGAAGGAGAAGTTTTGCTCTGTGCCTTCCCATGTCATCTTAAAATCGTATTGACCGCCTGTACCTTGCGTGAGGGTGTATGTGGGCGTCACGCGGGGGAACATATGCTCTATGTGACTTGGCGTTGTGGCGTGGGCGTCGTGTGGCATGAGTGCGCCTGTTATGAGTGCGGGCACGAGTATGGGCAGGGCAAGGGTTCCGAATGCGTTCAAAAGGTGGCATTTCTTGAGGACTGCTTTATACTTGTTGATGAGGTTGCCGATGGCGTTTTTTGATAACATGGGGAGCTCCTTGGCGTTGGCAATATATATTTTCAGAGACAGACATTCACTCACATGAAGATGGAACAGACATATCCGTATTAAAAAAGACGCGAAAGAGCAAGAAAAAAATGCCTCGCTGAAAAATACTTTGAGTATACTTTCATATACATATGCAGGAGGGGCGCGCCAAAGTGCCACGAAGGAGGGGCGCGCCAAAGTGCCACGAAGGAAGGGTTTTGGGGA
>CAYJGA010000286.1:0-3196 GCA_964369255.1 uncultured Desulfovibrionaceae bacterium | reverse complement strand
TTTTCCCAAAAAAAAAGTTTCCCCCCAAGAAAAAAGTCTTCCCCAAACCCCTTTCAAAAAAAGATAAAAAATAAGAATACCGTGTGGGGTTTAGTATGACACGTCCTGGATTTTATTTCTGCATATGCCCCGATTCCGGGCTTATTCGCGAGCATATCAACCAGCTTGCCGAGCAATTTGCGCCTGCCAAGGGTGCATGGGAGCGACATGTCTATTGGGGTGATGAAGATGTGGGTCAAGCTTTCTGGGACCATCTTACTTTGCAGGGTCTTTTTCAAGTGCCGCGCTTGCTTATTTTGCGCAATGCACACACACTTGCGACGGCGCCGTGGAAGGCTTTGTCGTCCGCGTTGCAGAAGCCGCATGCCGCCTCTTTTTTAATTATATGTCTTGAGGGGGCGTGGGAAAAAAAGCAACCAAAAATCCCTGCGGCTATTGTCAAGCAACGCTGCCTCGCCTTTGCGGAGAAGCAGGGCTGGGTGTGGCGTCATCCGGGCTTTGAGGGTGCGCCGCCCATGATGAAGCGACACATTCAGGACAAGGGCAAGGAACTTGGCTTGACATTTGAGCAAGGGGTGCTGGACACGCTTATGTCGGCTATGCCACCGGATGCGCTTTCCATCAATACGGAACTTCAGAAAATAGCTCTTGCTGCTCGTATGCCTCAAACGGATGTTTCAACAAGCTTTCAGACAGAGGCGGGGAGCAATGCGGGGAGACATGAAGAGGGGCGCGTGAGTGCGGCGCTCATCCATGACTGGTTGCAGACAAGAAATTTTGTGCCTGAATCAAATATTTTTTCCTTTATTTCTCACATCGAATCAGGTAATACGAGAGCTGCATGGCAGGAAATACATCGAAGCCAAAAAGACATAGACGCATTATTTTTCCCATTTTTAACTCTTTTTGCACGGGAAATGCGCACATTTTGGCAGATTTTAGGCGGCGAACCTGTTCGTCTTTCCCCCTATGCGATGCGTGAAAAGGAGCTTTGTGCGCGAAATTTAGGCTACGAAGGCATTGCAAAAGTGCTTGCATCTCTCGTCCAAGCAGAGTATGGGCTTAAAAGCGGAGCGTACACTTCTGATCAGGCTTTAGAAATATTAGTGACAGATCTTGTGCACATATTTTCTAAGTAGTATTATTCTCTTTATGCTTCTTTCAGCTTCAAGGTGATCAAGGTATTTGCACCTGTGTTTTACAGGCAATAAACTTTGCAACGGCTATATTTATGGTGTCTTGAGGTTTCCATCCATTTGCATATGAAAAACATGCTTTTTCTCTTCTTTGTGCTCGAAACAGGTAGACTGAGTTAGACGTCTGCCCGTCAATGGTAATAGTTTCCTCACAATGCCACTTGCCATGCGCACAGGACTACTTATTATGACAAATGATAAAAATACACATTCCATATACGGAGGGCACAGACAGCGCCTCAAGAAACGCTTTTTACACGACCCTGCACATATGGAAGATTATGAGTTGCTCGAGCTACTCCTCGGCTACGCCCTCGCACGAAAGGACACAAAGCCTCTCGCAAAGGCCTTACTCGCACGCTTTGGCTCCTTGCGCCGCGTATTGGACGCCAAGCAGGAAGAGCTCCTCAATGTCGAGGGCTTCGGCATGGGGACGTGGACTTTGTGGCAGGTCGTGCGCCAATGTATGGCACGACACAGCTTCGCAGAAATTTTAGACAAAGAAGTGCTGGCAACACCGGAACAAATTGCCGCAGCCGCCCAAAAACAGCTGGCAAACCAAACCGTTGAGGAGTGCTGGATTGCCACGCTCGACAAGGGCAGGCATTGCACCACATGGCAGATGCTCTCACGGGGGCTGATTGACAGCGTTGGTGTGACACCGCGCGAAGTGCTTGCGGCGGCGCTTTCTGTGAGGGCGGCGGGCTTTATCTTAGTGCACAATCATCCGGGAGGCACAGCGCTCCCATCGCGGGCAGACACGACGCTCACGGCGCTGCTGCAACACGACGCATCGCGAATTGGCATTGAATTTGTGGAACATCTCATTATTACAGACCATCGCTGTCGCAGTTTGCTGGCGCAGCGAGACATCATACCGGCACACAAAACTGACTTTTGATACGAGCGAAGACGGCGGCAAATGTACTTCAAAAAAACTGCTATGATAGAACAGGAGAATATATATGTCTGATCAACACGATGATCACGGAAATTCCAACGCACCAGAGAGCCTTGATGACGTCCAAAAACATGATGCGCACACAGATGATATAGACGACACTCTCGACGACGCATACGACACTCTTGACGACGCACACGACGACGACAGCGACCCAGAAAGTGCTCATAACAGCGTCCCAGAAAGTGCTCATGACAGCGTCCCAGAAAGTGCTCATGACAGCGACCCAGAAAGTGCCGATGTCAGCCCGACCCACAAGAAGCACGAAGAGCTCCCCTTCCCCAAGCTCTTGCCCGTTCTCGCCGTGCGCGACGTCGTCGTCTTCAACTATATGATTTTGCCACTCTTCATCGGTCGTGACAAGTCCATCCAAGCCGTCGAAGCCGCCCTTGACCGCGACCGCCACCTCTTCGTCTGCACCCAAACCGACGAAGAAACAGAAGAGCCAACCACCGAAGACATTTACACCCTCGGTTCCGTCGTCCACGTCATGCGCATGCTCAAAATGCCCGACGGGCGCATCAAGGTACTTGTCCAAGGCGTCAGCCGCGGGACAATTGATAAATTCGTCCACGAAGACCCCTTCTGGGAAGCAGAAATCACACCGCTGGAGGAACTCGCCTGCCCCTTCACCCATGAAGTGGAAGCCATGCTCCGTTCTGCTCGCGACCAAAGCGAAAAGATTTTGGCCTTGCGCGGCATCGCCAGTGCTGAGATTATGAATGTTCTGCAAAGCGTCGACGACCCCGGCCGCCTTGCCGACCTCATCGCCGCGAATCTGCGCATGAAGATTGAAGACGCCCAAGCCATCCTTGAGATGGAAGACCCCGTGCGCCGTCTTGAGCTTGTGAACATTCAGCTCACGAAGGAAGTGGAGGTCGCCACCATGCAAGCGCGCATCCAAACATCTGCGCGTGAAGGTATGGACAAGGCACAAAAGGATTACTTCCTGCGCGAGCAGCTCAAGGCCATTCGTCATGAGCTTGGCGACCACACGACAGACGAAGAAGACGAGCTTGAAGAGCTTGCCAAGACCATT
>CAYJGA010000285.1:0-3202 GCA_964369255.1 uncultured Desulfovibrionaceae bacterium | reverse complement strand
CCTCTGCCGCGACCGCAGAATTTACCACTCCCGGTGAAGAGCGCCTCTATCGCTTTTTGCAGAAAAAACTGCGACCAGACAGTGAGTTTATCGTATGGTATTCGCCCAATGTGCAAGGGCTTGAGCCTGATTTCGTCATTTATTCACCGGATAGCGGCCTGCTTGCCGTAGAGGTGAAGGATTGGCGGGTGGAAAATATTATTGAAGCCACTACCAAGGAAGTCCATTACATGGCTGGCTCGCAAGAGCGCCATGTGAAAAATCCTCACGCCCAAGCACGCGACTATGTCAACGCCATTATGCGAAAACTCGGCAAATGCCCGCATTTGTCGTCGGCACACATGGCAGGCAAAGCGGCCTTGCCCGTGCGCCCCTGTGTCGTCATGATGAACATGACACGGGAGGCATTTTGTGCGGCGGGGCTGGATGCTGTGTTTGATATGGAATTTATGCTCTTTGCAGACGATGTTCACCCACAATCCCCCTTCAGTCAAGACGCCTCAGGGCAAGCGCTGCGCAGGCATTTACTCGACAGCTTTCCACCCCTTTTTCCCTTTCAGCTCACAGCAAAAAAGATGCAACACTTGCTCGCGGCGCTCTTCCCCATCGTGCGTATTGAAGTGCCACGGCGCGGTATGGAGCTTTTAATCGCTCAAGAGCACCTTGCCATCCTGATGAAGCGCAGGAAAACTTAGCGCGGCAATTTACCCACGGAAAGCGTCTTTTGCGCGGGGCGTCCGGAAGCGGAAAAACCCTCATTTTGACACATCAAGCGGCGAATTTGCACCATACTCAGCCGAAAATGCGCCGTATTCTTGTGACATGCTATAACCTCACACTGGCGAATTATATGCGTCGATTGCTCGCCTCAAAGCGCATTACCTATGGCGCTGACGCTGTGGAAATCATCCCGTTTTTTGAACTATGCCGCCGCATCCTCGGCGATGCTGAAAACATCCCTCACAGCGGTGAAGAAAGTGATTTTTACACCATGGTCGTCGAAGAAACCAAGACCCTCCTTGCTTCTGACACGCACATACAGTGGCGCGCCCAGTACGACGCAATCCTTGTGGACGAGGGGCAAGACTTCACCGCGCCCATGATTGACGTCCTCCTTCCCTTACTCAACGCAGAACACGGCATTTTGAGCGTCGCGATGGACGAACAGCAGGCACTGTACACGAAGCAGTCAGTGTGGCTCGAAAAAGTGCCGCAGATGCAAGAGCACATTCTGCGCCATCAATACAGAAATTCCATTCAAATAAGCACCTTTGTGGCAGAAGAATTGGGTCTTGCCTACAAAAAGGAGCATTTTCACGGCCCGCATGCCGCAGCACCGCGAAAACATCATTTTGCAGATATGGACACGCTGTGCGAATTCGTGACGAATACCATAGCGGATATGGTGCGCGAGGGGCATCCCATGTCAGAAATCGCTGTCCTTTATGCCCGAAGTCGCTGGGGCAAGGGCATATCTCAAAACGTGAATATTCCTGTGACGCTGCGCGATGCCTTGGAGCGGCGCGGCATCATGGTTTCGTGGGTGACGGAGGACGACAAGGCAAAGCGTCGCTACGACATCACCACGGACAGCGTGACACTCTCCACCATCCACAGCGTCAAGGGCATGGACTATGCCCATGTATTTCTTGTGGCTTTGCCGGAATATAGCGCGGGGCGCAGTGATTTTGCGAAGAAATTGGCCTATGTGGGCATGACACGCGCTCGGCTGGGCTTGGACATTTTGTTTCTTGCATAAAATTTCTGCTGCATAAAAAATCTCACCAACTTTCCGTCTTATGGAAATGTATGCCTGTATGAAACATATTCCCATTCTTCATTCACTTTTTACACGGAAACAATGCCATGCCTAGCAAACAAGATACTGATACCACCGCCGGTGTAAAGCTTTTGAAATTATTTAGAAAGCTTATGATAGACGGGCGGAAGCATTTTCAGGCAGATTTAGCGCAGGATTTGCGGTGTTCGAGTCAAACCATCATTCGTATGATGGGGGAAATTGAGACTGTTGTGGGTGATGGTCTTGAGTTTGGCATTGAGAATAAGAAAAAATGGTATCGCATCAAGAGTACGTCCCGTGCCCACTTAGGAATAGAGCGTGAAGAATTGCGCTATCTTGCCATTTGTCGTGACCTTGCAAAAGGCGTATTGCCCGCCCAGCATGTGGAGCGTATTGAGACAACACTCCTCGGTCTTTCCGTCCTCCTTGCGGATAGCGACTTTGCCCACAGGGACACGCTTCACGAAGAACAATTCGCGTTTTTTAGCAAGGGCAAAATTGATTACGCACCGCACACGTCACACATTGAGTGTTTAACGCAAGCCATGGAGCAGCAGCGTATTGTGCTTGTGCGCTACAAGGCCGCAGGTGGCGGCGCCATCAAGGAACATCGCTTTGTGCCCGCAAAAATCGTGGTCATGAACAATGCCATATATGTGCTTGGCGCAACGCTTTTAGAAGATTTTTCCAAGGTGAAATACTTTACGAACTTTGCCGTACACCGTATTCACGACGCCGTTCTCCTTGAGCGCACATTCATTGTGCATTTTCCTGCCATGGACGCCCAGAGCTTCGGTTTACCGTGGCACGAGCCAAAGTCGTTCACCATGCGTTTTGTGGCGGGCAAGGCGGCGGACTATGTGCGCGAGCGCGTATGGGCGCATGAGCAGCGCATGGAAGAGATGGAGGACGGCGGCCTTGTGTTGCACATAACAACGCGCAGCGAACCAGAGCTTATGGCGTGGGTGCGCAGTTTTGGGGACGATGTGGAGATATGCTCATGAAAGCAAAAATACCGTTAAAACTGGGTGATCCCATATTTTCTTGTAGTAAGTGTGCCTCTCGTAATACAAAGGCGCAGAGTGACACGAACGGGATACTTGGGACTTTAAGCAATATTCTAAAGCCCCTGCTACAGCCGTCGCCTTTGCGAGGCAGGGTGCGCGTGCGCTGTCGCGACTGCGGACATGAAATGCTTCTTATGATACTCTAACGAATGTGGGGAATACTATGTCAAAATACACCATTGAAGACGCGAAAAACTATGATAAAAATTTCAGTGAAGACAGCTTCTGGGAAAAAGTGAAGGGCTTTGCCAAGAAGGTCGGTTGTGAGGGTATCCGCATGGCCCTAAAGCACATGATGGAAACATAAAAACGGAATATATCAATGAAATGTGGG